>DATFXC010000167.1:0-13164 GCA_035258625.1 Candidatus Udaeobacter sp.
GTGCGGTCCAGCGAGCCGATCAAGGCGGCATTCGGAGTGCGAGCGTAAAAGAAAGATTTCGGCAAGAATACAGTGGCCAATCCATCGCCTGCAAAAGTCAGTGCGGAATGTCCGCACTGTGGCTTCAAGCAGATGGAATACGCGGCGGCCAAGAGTTCGATCTGCCGCCAGTGCGGCCGCTCTTTTACGCCGTTTGCGCCGAAACCTGGCCTGAAGCTGCGGACGACTGAAGTGGCGCCTGCGCCGGAGGCTCCCTCATCGATTTTCGGCAAACTTGAGGATTTTTGGAAGCGGCAAACCAGTATTGTCGTCGAGTGTTTCGAATGTAAACGCAAACAGCAGGTCTCTGGGGCCGCGACCTCGTCAATCTGCCCGTCCTGTAGCGCGCACATTGATTTGCGCGATTACAAAATCACCAGCGGATTCAGCCGCAGCATTCGCACCCGCGGTAACGTGCACCTTTCGGGCAAAGGCGACTTGGGTAGCAGTAGCGTGGTTTGCCAATCCGCTTTGATTGAAGGCAGGCTGCGCGGCAATCTGCATTGCGATACTGCGACGATTAATTACTCAGGCAAAATTCCTGGCCGCATTAGCGCCCGACACGTAGTCGTTGATCGCAAAGCTGACATTCACTGCTTTCGGACGGTTCGCGCTGAACATATTGAAATCAAAGGCAGGATGTCTGGAGAGATTATCGCTCAAAGCGTGACGGTCCATAGGAAGGGTTCATTGGAGGGCGACGTGACAGCGCGGGCTATCAGCGTGGAAAAAGGCGGGGTGTTTTCCGGGCAACTTGTCATCGGGCAGATGGGCTTGACACAGGGAGAATTGCTCCAGGACCAAGCAGCGACCGCTTCCCACTCGAGTGGGTCCACTCTTCCAGATGCCGTAGCGCGGCCGTTGCCGGCCACTTAGCAAACATCAGTTTCATGCGAAGACTGCACCCACGCAGTCCTTACGAGAAACTCGGCGGTTACGTTCACCTGCCGCGGCTAATCGACAAGGCCAGGCTGCACCGGAAAGGCTTGCTTGACGGTTACAATTACAAAACTGTTGGCTTCGACAAACATTTACTGGCATTTCTGAAAATCGACGGCGACGCGTTTGAAGATGTTGCCAACAAGCTGGAGGACGAACAGGCAATTCTGGACTGGGTGCAGAAAAGTGGCGCGCAACATTCGCCCGAAGCCATCGAACAATGGAACGAGGCGATGATTTCACGCCGCCCAGATACCGCCGCGAAAAAGGCGCGTTTCCTGCATTTTCTCAAGGAAGCCGGCGGCAAAGATCGCAAAGATATTCGGACCTACTTCGATCTGATCGAGTTTGACGAAGGACGGCTCAAGTGAGTGTGATTCGTTGGACCGTTAAATCGTTACATCGGCCCCCTTTGTAACCCTTGCAACTGTTTTAACGATTCAACGTGGCGCAGCTAATATCCTGTCGGCGTTCTCGAGCGTTTCTTTGCTTCCGATGTCGAGCCATTTCCCTTTGATCTGGAACGTCTTTATCGGTTTGCGCGTGTAGAGCCACTGCACAAAACGGCCGGGCTGATCCGCATTATTCCCCGCCGCCAGATAGGTCGTTAAAAGCGAGAGAATTGGAGGCGAATAATAATAGAGCGCGATCGCGGCGAGTGTTCCCTGCGGCTTTTGTGGTTTCTCCTCAAACAGTGTGATGACTCCTTCGGCATCAACGACGACATTGCCGTACTTTTTGATCGCTTCGGTGTCGCCAACGTCGTAGACCGCTACCGTTACCTCAGTGCCCCTGGCGTAGGCAACAAAATCTGCAAGCGAATCGGTGAACAGATTGTCGCCTGCGGCGATTAATAAACTGCTCTCGGACAGGTTCTCATGCGTGACGACAAAATTGATGTCTCCAATTCCGCCCAGCTTATCGTCATCGCTCGTGGAACCGTCGTTGACGACTTTGAATTTAAATTCCGGATGGCGTTTCTGATAGGTCTCACTCCACTCCCGAAAACCCGTCACGAATTTGTCGTTGGTTACAACGTAAATCGTTTCCAAATTCGGAATACCCCCGAGGTTATCCACCAGCCATTCCATGATCGGTTTGCCGCCGACGACGAGCAGCGGCTTCGCTTTGTTCAGTGTCAGCGGATAAAGGCGGGTTGCGTATCCGGCAGCGAGAATCAAAACGTTCATGAGACCAAAAGAGTTCGCAGCAAAGCGAGAAAACGCTCCTGTTTTCTCTAGGGTTTCGCCGAACCTCGGAGGATGGCATCTTTCAGATGCTGCTGAATCGTGCGGATCCGCTGGGAATCGGTAATCTTGCCATGCGTTGAGCCGTCTATAGCGTACAGCGTATCAATGGCCGCCCCAGCCTGGGTGTTGATTCGAGAAAGCGGGATCAAAACATTTTCGCGATCGAGGCAGCTCAGCACATCGTAAAGCAGACCTATACGGTCCGGGGCTTGAAACTCAATCAGCGTGTACGTCGGATGGGTTTCGTTGTCGATAGCGATGCGAGTCGGAAATTCAATTCCCAGCGCGGCACCACGGCTGGAGCGCTTCGCTTTTTCGATCAGCGGTACGAAGTCGAAGCTCTCGTCCTCGAGCGCTCGGCACAACGTTTGTTCTACCACCTCGAAATCGCGCGGGTTTGAAACAGGCTGCGCTTTGGTGTCGCACACACGGAAGACGCCCAACACCGCGTTGTCGTCGCGCGGAAAAACGTCGGCGCTCAAAATGTTTAACGGCACGACGGCAAACGAGCCTGCAACTTTCGCCAGCAGCCGTTCGCGTTCCCACGAGCAGAAGGTCATTACGGTGTGCCCCTGCTCGGTCACGACCTTCCATTTGACTGCAGGTTTGAGCAGGAACTCTTTCGCGCTCGAAACGTTCTCCAGAAAAGACCGGAGCAATTTAACGTGCTCGACGATGTCCGGCACACCATTTGAGCGGAAATAATGGTCGGGCACGTACTCAAAGTGCGCCTCAATCTCCTCCGCGTAGTCCTGTGGAAGATTTGCAGCGACAGCGGTCAATAAAGTCTCGCGCGCGATCCTGGTTTGTTCGTAATAAGATTTCCGGTCGGCCAGATAGCGCGAGGTCTGGTGAAACAATTGCCACACCAGCGACTCCTTCCAGTCGGACCACGCATCGGCGCTTGTGCCCTGGCCGTCAGCCAGCGTAAGAAGCATGAGGGCATCGAGATTTTTCTGGTCTTTAACGATTTGTGCAAATTCCATGACTGTGGCCGGATCGTCGAGATTCCTCTGCTGCGCCATCCTCGATAGGGTAAGGTGATGATCGACCAGCAGTATCAGCGATTTGCGCTGCTCGGATGACAATTGCAAACGGGTTGCGACGCGTTGTGCGAACAACGCGCTTGCTTCGGCGTGTGGCCGCGCGCCGACGGCCTTGCCGCTGTCGTGCAAGAGAAGCGCGAGATAGAGAACCAGTGGGTCGGTGAGTTGCTCAAAGATTGTCCGATAAGCCACCAGTTTCGGATCGCTCGTCTCCGTCAATGCATCGAGTTTGTCGATGCATACCAGCGTATGCTCGTCTGCCGTGTACCGGTGCAAGAACTCGTGTTGCACGAGGCACGTGAGCTGGCCGAATTCGGGAATGTACCGGCCAAGAAAATCCACCCGGTGCATCATGCGCAGGATGCGACCCACTCTGCCTTTCTGAGACAGAGTCGACTTGAAGCGCACACGCGGCCCGCGCGCATACTGATACGTTCGGGTTACGTGGCGCAGGCTTCTGCTCAATAAGTCTTCCAACTCCGGGCTAAGATCGAGGTCCCGCTCCTGCGCCAGTTCAAAGGCGCGCATCATCTGCTCAGGATCGCCTCGAAAAACATCGCGACGCGCCGGATGCAGTTGTTTGTTTCGAATAAAGAAAGAATCGCCAATCGGAGTCTTGTGGGCTCGGATTAACGGAAGAAAACTGAAAAGAGCGCGGGTCTTACTGGTGACGTGTCCGCTCACGAATTGCTCGGTAATGCGCTCGGTGACCCGCAGGATGTTTCGTGTGTGGTTGTAGTAGTCCCGCATGAGCGTCTCGCTGCGGAGCTGGCCCTTTCGAGGTGAATACCCCAGTCGAATCGCGATTTGTTCCTGCAAATTTAAGTGCAATATGTCGGTGGCGCGCCCGGTCGCGTAATGCAAATCCGTGCGCAGACGCAGTAGAAAATCGTACGCTCTCTCGATTCGGCGTTGGTCGCTTTCGCTCAGCCAATCTTTGCCGACCAGCTGGTTTGTGCTCAGCGAACCTTCTTTGAAGTAGGTTATCCAAAGTAGATTTTGATAATCGCGCAGTCCGCCGCAGCCGCTCTTCAGGTTGGGCTCTTGCAGATAAACGCTGTCGCCGAATTTTTTGTGCCGGGCGACCTGATCGTCCATGCGCATCTTAACGTAGTCGCGTTCGTGGCCCACGACGCATTTTGCACGAAATTGCCCCCGAAATTCTCGCGCCAGCTCCGTATCGCCGGCCAGAAACCGCGCCTCGAGCATGGCGGTCTTTGTTCGCATGTCGCTGTTGGCCTGGGCAATGGCTTCTTTGATAGAACGTGTGGAGTGCCCGACTTTGAATCCGCTGTCCCACAAAAGGTAGAGGATTTGGTTCACCATCTCTTCCAAGTGCGGCGAAACTTCCGCGCCCTGGCGATGCAAGAGCATCACGTCAATGTCGCTAAACGGATTGAGTTCGCCACGGCCATATCCCCCAAGAGCAATCAACGCCAGAGGAACTTCAGGCCCTCCATTTCCTCGAGCAGCAGCGGACGACGCTGCGCCGAAAACGTATCCCAATAAAACATCGACCAGTTCGGCTCGCCGTGTGCAAATCTCCCGTCCGCTTCCACCGGCTTGGTGTCTCAGGCGCAACCGGTGTTCTTCAACCTTGAGAAATTTCTTGTAAAGCGGGAGGACATCCGTTGGGCGTCTCGCGCCCGTAGGAGCAAGGCGGGTTTCAGCGTGTGCCAAAACTTTCTCCAGCTCTCGAGATGCTTTCATCACGCGCTTCTGTTGGGGAATAATTTAAGTCGGAAATCCAAAATCAAAACTCTGCCGTAGATCGCGATTGCAAATTGATCCGAGATTCTTCGCTTTGCTCAGAATGACAGTCTGGGCGGCTTTGACTCGTAGCCTCCGTTCCGCTCGCCGCGCAATGCAATCAGTATTTGAGAAACGAAGTGACCGGTGTCGGCTCGAGTTGTTTACGGCCGTTGAGGAATTCCAGCTCAATGAGGAATTGCGCTTCGAGCAGATCTCCGCCGGCTTTCCGGATTAACACCGCCGCGGCGGCTGACGTTCCGCCGGTCGCCAGCAGATCGTCTACGAGCACCACGCGCTCGCCCGCTGTCATGGCGTCGATGTGCATTTCCATTTCCGCCTCGCCATACTCCAGCGAGTACTTCGCCGTGTTCGTCTGGTAGGGCAGTTTGCCGCGTTTCCGGATGGGAACAAATCCAAGACCAAGTTCGTATGCCACGGCGGATCCGAAAAGGAAACCGCGTGCATCGATCCCGACGATCTTGTCGATGTTTCTGCCGCGGCAGCGCTCCAAAAACAAATCAATGGACGCACGGAACAACACAGGATCATTCAAGATCGGCGTGATGTCTTTAAAAGCGATGCCCTTCTTTGGGAAATCGGACACGTCGCGCACCGCGGCGCGGAGTTTTTCAACGATTCCAGAGGCCATCGGCGCGAACGCTAGCGGGCTGGAGCAAAACGTCAATCACCGCCCATTCAGAACATTGCGTGCCGGTCTGCGTCCTTTCCTTCCTTCCCTCTTTTCTTTCCAGAGCAGCCATCCAGAATCCCTAATCTCGATTAAACTGCCTCCGATTATAACGCTCGCCACCAAGGTGTCGGACATTGTTCCAGAATTGCCAACTGGGAACGGCAACCTAAAATAGGCTGTCCCAGTGGACCGCTATCTTCTTATTGCTTCGACGATCTGTTTTCTCGCCGCGGTTGTACACACCGTCATCGAGCTGCGTAAGGGAGTATTTCGCCCGATCCGATTCAATTTCTTCGCCATCGGACTAGGTTTTATCTTTCAGACAGGTTTTTTGTGGATTCGCGGTCAGGAGTTGGAACGTTGTCCGATCACAAATCTGTTTGAAGTTTTTGCCTTTCTAGCGTGGTCGGTGGCTTTGGTCTACATGCTGGTTGGTCCAGTTTATCGCCTTTCGTTGATGGGCGCTTTCACCGCTCCGCTGGTTTTATTGTTGCAAGGTTTTGCCCTAATTGCGCCAATCGATGTTCGGCATCCGGCGCAAATCGCCGCGAATTCCTGGCTGGAGTTTCACGCGTCGATTTCGCTGGTGGCCTATGGTGCGTTCGCGCTCGCTTGCATCGCTGGCGTGATGTATCTGCTGCAGGAGCGCCAGCTCAAGACGCACCAGTTGCATTCGATCTTTTATCACCTGCCGCCCCTAACGAATTTGTTCGCAGCGATCACGCGCCTGCTGTGGTGGGGTTTTGCGCTTTACACGGTAGGGATCGTGAGCGGTTTTTTTACCGGTCATCCATTGCCCCGCATCCAGGTGGTAGCCGCGATTGCGCTTTGGCTCCTTTACGCGGCGATCTTGCAAGCTCGCCATCTAAAATGGCTCGCGCCAAGACGTGTCGCGGCGTTATGCATCATCGGGTTTAGCGCTGCTCTGGCGCTCCTTTGGGGAATCACATTCAGCGCGGAGCTGCATCCGGTGCCATGAACCTTTTCTGTATCGGGTTGAGTCATCACACCGCGAACGTGAAAACGCTGGAGCAGCTCGCGGGTAACGCCACCGCCGAGTCGGTCAAGCGCCAGGCCGGTTGCGCCGAAGCGTTGTTGCTGACGACGTGCAATCGAGTGGAGGTCTATGCAGTGTCAGACAAACGACTTTCCACCGATGAGATTGCGCGTTGTCTGGTTGGTAGAACAAATCGCGATGTTCACAATTATGCACCCCCGCTTTATCGATACGACGACCACAAATGCGTGCAGCATCTTTTCCGGGTTGCTTCTGGACTCGACTCGATGGTGGTCGGCGAGAGCGAGATCTTCGGGCAGGCAAAAAAAGCATACGAATCGGCCAGAACATCGGGGGCAGTTGGTCCGTACTTGCATCGGTTGTTTCAGCGCGCATTTCGTGTGGCCAAACAGGTTCGAACACACACGGAGATCGCTCGCGGCGCGGTGTCAGTCGGCTCGGTCGCGGTCGAATTAGCCCAGAGAATTTTTGGCAACTTAAGCGAGTGCAAAGTGCTTATGCTGGGCGCCGGTGAAACCAGCGAGCGCACGGCGCGCGCGCTTGTCTCGCGCGGCGTCACCGATCTTCGAGTGAGTAATCGCTCATTCGACCGCGCCTGCGAGCTGGCACAGGCAGTAGGCGGACGCGCCGTGCCGTTCGACGAGTGGGCAGTGCAATGCCGTGAGATCGACATTCTGCTCACATCAACGGCGTCGGAAACGCCGTTGCTGACTCCCGACAAACTCGCGCCGATGGTGCGCGAGCGTTTAGATCGTCCGCTTTTCATCATCGATATCGCTGTGCCCCGGGACGTCGATCCCGGCGTAAATGAACTGGAAGGCGTTTATCTTTACGACATCGATTCCATCCGCTCGGTCGCGGAACAATCGCTCGCACTTCGACGGCAGCAGGTCGCAGCGGCCGAAGCGATCATTGCCAATCATGTCACTGAGTTTGTCGATTCAATCTCACGAGGATTGAATCGTCTCTCGCAGGCGGCCAAACATCCCTCGCTGGGCGAAAATCCGCTCCGCGCCTCCGAGTTGTAGAGGAAGCCGACAGCTTCCCCTGCAAACTATCACGCATTACATTCCCACGATGATTGCGAAGATCGCCGTCGGCACGCGGGGCAGCGAGCTCGCGCGCACACAGACTCTGCTGGTTGAGAAGGCAATTCGAAGCGTGCATCCGAACGTCACGATCGAGACCAAAATCATCGTGACACGCGGCGATAACGCCAAAGTTGTCGACCTCCATGCTGGTCGAAAAGGATTGTTCACAGCCGAAATCGAGCGAGCACTTCTCGCCGGCGAGGTGGACGTCGCGGTCCATAGCGCGAAGGACCTGCCGAGTGAAACCAGGCCAGGCGCAGAAATCGCCGCAGTTCTTCTCCGGGCGCCAGTCAATGACGTGCTGGTTTCAAAACGCGCGGGCGGTTTCGCTTGCCTGCCTCCGGGCGCTACAGTGGCAACGGGCAGCGTACGAAGGCAACGACAGCTACACTGGAAACGCGCAGACCTGAAAGTCATTGATCTTCGCGGTAACGTGCCAACCCGGCTGCGAAAGCTCGCCAAGAACGAGTGGGATGCCATCGTGGTAGCTCGCGCGGGACTGGAACGGCTGGGCTTTTCTCCAACTCACACCAAAATCAGCTTTGAAGATCGGCAGTTCTTTGCCGAGATACTTGCACGCGAAGTTTTTTTGCCCGCCGGCGGTCAGGGGATAATTGCGCTTCAAATACGCGCGGATGACCAAAGCACAAAGGCTCTCCTCGACCCTGTAAACAATCCCGAAACGTTGCTTTGTCTGCAGGCAGAGCGAGAGTTTCTGCGTCGGCTGCACGGCGATTGCAACTTTCCAGTGGGGGTGCTTGCAAGCATTGCCAGCGGCAAGATGAAAATGCGCGCACAACTCTTCGAAGATGAATCCGCGGCGCCGCGAAAAGGCGAAGTCGAGGGTCCTTCCGACGAAGGCGAGGCGCTGGCGGCAGAATTGCTGCGAACGATCAAGCGGAACTGAGAGCATGAGCAAAAGGGCACCCAAAAATGGAACAGTTTATCTGGTTGGGGCCGGGCCGGGCGATCTCGGTCTAGTGACATTGCGCGCGAAGGACTGCATCGAGAACGGAGACGTGATCGTTTACGATCATCTGGCAAATCCCGACGCGCTCGGCTGGGCGCGAGACGATGCAGAAATCATTTATGCCGGGAAACAACCGGGCGAAAGCCGGACTCAACAGGAAATTAACACGCTGCTAATCGACAAGGCGCGCGAAGGCAAGCAGGTGGTGCGGTTAAAAGGCGGCGATCCATTTGTGTTCGGCCGAGGCGCAGAAGAAGCGCAGGTAATCGCCGCCGCGGGAATCCCATTCGAAGTTGTGCCCGGAATCACCTCCGCTATCGCCGGGCCTGCGTATGCGGGCATCCCAATGACGCACCGGGCGAGTAACTCGCACGTGACATTCTTTACCGGCCACGAAGATCCGACAAAGACGGACACTGCAATCGATTATGCCGCGCTGGCGAAACTTGGCGGCACACAAGTGATGCTGATGGGCGTCGAGCGCCTCGGAACCGTCACCAGCGAAATGTTGAGGCACGGCGTGCGCGGCGATCTGCCGGTGGCGCTGGTTCGCTGGGCGACGACCGGTCTGCAGGAAACGCTCACAGGCACGCTTTCGGATATTGCCCAAAAAGCTGTAGCCAACGGTTTTGAAGCGCCAGCAGTGGCCGTGTTTGGCGACGTCGTTTCATTGCGCGACAACCTGAACTGGTACGAAAAGCGCCCGCTCCTGGGAAAGAGAATTGTCGTTACCCGAACACGGAAGCAGGCGAGCGTGTTAAGTAACAAACTCCGCGCCCTCGGCGCGCACGTCATCGAACTGCCCACGATCCGAATCGAGCCGCCGACAAACTTGCGCGAATTTGCGGAACTCGTACAGGACGCACACATCTATGATTGGATCGTGTTCACGAGCGCAAACGGCGTCGAAGCATTCTTCGACATTTTCTTCAAGGTTTACGATGACGCTCGTGAGATCGGCGGAGTGCGCATCGCCGCGATCGGACCGGCCACGGCACAGCGCGTGAAGGATTTTCATCTGCACGTCGATCTTCAGCCGGACGAATTCGTGGCGGAGGCCGTCATCCGCGAATTCAAAAAACAGGAAAGCATCGAAAACCTGCGTATTCTTGTTGTGCGCGCGGAGAAGGCCCGAGACATTTTGCCAAAGGAACTCTCCGCCGCAGGCGCGATCGTGGACGAAGCGTTCGCGTATCGTACCGTGCCCGAGACGCGCGACACCAGTGGCGCGCAGCGGCAACTGACGCAGGGCGGAGCCGATCTGATCACGTTCACCAGTTCTTCAACCGTGGAAAACTTTCTCGCCCTTGGGTTACCCTGGCCGAAGGGAATGCGGATCGCCAGCATCGGCCCGATCACATCAAAAACCGTGCGCGACCAGGGACTCAACGTCGATGTCGAGGCGCGCCGGCACGATATTGATGGGCTGGTGCAGGCGATCAGGGAGCTATTTGCTCAGAAAAGTTAAACGGTTAAATCGTTGAAGAGTTAAACAGTTAGTCGCTGTGACCCCTTTTAACCCTTCAACGGTTTAACTTCTCTGCTTTCAGGCATTGAATCGGAACTTCATCCGACCGCGCTTGGCGTTGGCTCTCGCCTTGCGGCGATGCTTTTGCGAAGGCGTCTCAAAGGCGCGCAAACGACGGACTTCCTCCAGGATGCCCTCGGCATCCAGCTTGTTTTTCAGCCGTTTCAATGCGCGATCAACCGGTTCACCTTTGCGCACAATCACTTCTGGCATCAATTAATCACTCCCCTCGCTTTAGAAAATACTGTAACTCGGTGAGGCGGAGCCTACTCGGCGCAGCCCTGCCCGTCAAATCTGCCTCTAAACAACGGTTCTGACGCTGACTGCGTAACAAATCTTTCAGGCCCCGCACCGACAATCAGCAGCCTCCGGCAGCGCATTCGCCATTGTGTTTATTTCTATTTCTAATAAAAAATGGCAGCCCACTTGCTGTTTACGGTCAAATGAGGCTGGCAAGGTAAACTCGATCATGCAGGACGCGCTGACTCCAATGATGCAGCAGTACCAGCGGCTGCGGAAAAGTATTCCGGCCGATACGCTGTTGCTGTTTCGGCTAGGCGATTTTTACGAAATGTTTTTCGACGATGCGAAAGAAGCATCGGCCCTCTTGAACTTAGCGTTGACCAAAAGGAATGGCGTGCCGATGTGCGGCGTGCCCTATCACGCTGCACAGGGGTACATTCGACGGTTGATTAAGGCAGGCCGGCGCGTCGCCATTTGCGATCAAATGAGCGAGCCAGAGCGGGGCCGCAAAATTGTCGATCGCGAAGTCACACAAATCATCAGTGCGGGAACGGTAAGCGAATTAACCTGGCTCGACGCCAAGCGGGCAAATTATCTCGGGGCCGTCTACGCGGACTGCGGTACGTTCGGTTTCGCATACGCCGATCTCAGCACGGGCGAGTTCCGATTAACCCAGGCGCAGGATCGGGAATCGCTGCTGGACCAACTTGCGCGGGTTTCGCCGGCAGAACTGTTGATGAGCTCGGAACAGAAGGCGCAGATCGGCGAAATCGATCAGGCGCTTGAATACGACAGCTACGCGTTTCTGCCGGAACAGGCAATCTTCACGTTGTGCGAACACTTCAAGGTCAAATCGCTCCACGGCTTTGGTTGTGCACAGATGCCTGCGGCAGTCGCTGCTGCCGGCGCCATTGTGCATTACTTGAAACATCAACTGCGGCGCAAAATCGACCATCTTGCTTGCCTGCGCTGCGATGCGCCGGCGGACTACGTCCTGCTCGACTCCGCCACACAAACCAACCTTGAGCTCGTCGAATCGCGCGGTGCGCGGGACATGAGCCTGCTTGGCGTTCTGGATCGCACCATCACGCCCATGGGCGCCCGTAAATTGCGCGCCTGGATTTTGCAGCCGTTGCGTGATCTCACGGAATTGCAACGACGCCAGCAAATGATCGCCGATCTTTTCCAGGAGCCCGATTTGCTCGCATCAATTCGTGCTGAATTAAAATCCATCCGGGACATCGAGCGCTCTGCCGGACGACTGAGCCAGGCCTCGGGCAACGCGCGCGATCTCGTCGCGCTGAAAACTTCTTTGCAGCAAATCCCTGCGCTCAAGCGTGAGCTTGGCAAACTCATTGAGCGCGCAAGCTTCGGAATCGAGGGCGCCCATATGTCACATTCGTCCCTTGCGTCCCATCTGCTCAACGCGATCCACGAAATGCCAGCCCTCGCCGACAAGCTGGCCAAAGCGCTTGTCGATGATCCGCCACTCGTCGTGAAGGAAGGCGGAATTTTCCGTGACGGCTGTCATCCCGATCTTGACGCACTGCGCCAAGCCTCGCGCGAAGGCAAAAATTGGATCAGCCATCTACAGGAGCGCGAGATCGCAACGACGGGCATCAAATCGCTGAAGGTTCGCTACAATTCGGTATTCGGTTATTTCATCGAAGTCACGAAATCTAATCTCGCTAATGTGCCCCCGCATTACACGCGGAAGCAAACCACGGTGGGCGGTGAACGGTTCATTACGCCGGAGTTAAAAGAGATGGAGGCAAAAATTCTCGGTGCCGACGACCGCGCCCAGAGTCTCGAGTACCAACTTTTCCAGAAATTACGCGACGAAACGTTGCGGGAAGTCGAGCCAATCCAGCAGACCGCGGAGGCAATTGCGGTGCTCGATGTGCTCTGCGCATTGGCCGAAACTGCGCGACTGTTTCGCTATTGCCGGCCAGAGTTAAACGGTTCGCTCCGCCTCGTGATCAAAGATGGGCGCCATCCGGTGCTCGATCAAAATCTTATCGAGGAAAAGTTTGTGCCTAACGACACAGAACTGGACGGCGAAAATATTCGTATGGCCATCGTGACCGGACCGAACATGGCCGGCAAATCGACGTACATCCGCCAGGTCGCGCTCATCGTGTTGATGGCGCAGATCGGGAGCTTCGTCCCGGCGGAGAGCGCGGAGGTCGGTCTGGTCGATCGCATTTTTACCCGGGTCGGCGCCAGCGACGATCTGGCCCGCGGGCAATCAACGTTCATGGTGGAAATGAATGAAACAGCAAACATCATCAACAATGCCTCGGAGCGCTCGTTAGTCATTCTCGACGAGATCGGCCGCGGCACATCCACTTTCGACGGGCTCTCCATCGCGTGGAGCGTAGCCGAGTTTCTCTACGACAAAATCAAAGCGCGCACCTTGTTCGCCACACACTATCACGAATTAACGAAGTTGGCCGAGGATCGGAAAGGCGTTTGCAATTTGAATGTCGCCGTGCGCGAATGGAACGAGCAAATTATCTTTCTCCGCAAAATCATCCCCGGCGGCGCCGACAAGAGCTACGGCATACAGGTGGCTCGCCTCGCCGGTTTGCCCAAAG
>DATFXC010000168.1:0-5682 GCA_035258625.1 Candidatus Udaeobacter sp.
TGGCGGGAGAAGTTCTTCGGCTTCATCGCTGAGAATCCCGGCGCCACTTTTCATCACGCAGTTATGAGCGACGGCGTCAACATTGTTTACTGCCGCGATCAAGATAAGGGCATGTGGTTCTTGCCGGGGAGCGGCATGGGACCATTGCAAGCCACGGGCCGGAAGATGATGAGCGAAATTATCCGCGGACAGCGTTGAGGGCAGCGTCCACTCGAATGAACGGCTGCCGTGTTGCGGTGTTCTGTCCCGACGTTCCGAGCTTTCCAAGCACGACATGAGCAAGCAAAAAACCTCGTTCGGACAATCCGATATCGTTCGGCTCAGTGACGAAGATTCAACAACGACTGTTGTTGAACGAGCAGTAACTGGCCTATGGGAAGTGGTTAACGAGCTGACGCGTCTCCGTCGCACGACGCGGCAAAATTATCGGGTGACCATCTTCGGTTCCGCACGACTCAAACCGGGCACGCCCGCATACAAAGCTGTGAAGAAACTTGCTGCCGAGCTGACAAAGATGGGTTGCGACATAATCAGCGGCGGCGGTCCCGGTCTGATGCAGGCAGCAAACGAAGGAGCGCACGCGGTCCAGCCCAAGGCTCTCAAGCGCTCCGTCGGCATTCGTATCGAGTTACCATTCGAACAGGAAGTGAATCCGTTCGTCGGTCAGGCATACGAACACCGCACATTTTTTTCACGGCTGCACCATTTCATGATCATGTCGGACGCTTTCGTGGTGGTTCCCGGAGGTATCGGCACGCTCTTGGAATTGTCGCTTGCGTGGCAACTCCTCCAAGTCCGCAAGCTTTACAACACGCCACTGATCCTCGTGGGAAAAATGTGGGCCGAGTTAGTCGAATGGGGGCGACGCTCGATGCTCCAGAAAGGCAACGAACTCGCGAGCGAGATCGATTTTACTATCCCGCATTGCGTAGACACGACCGATGAATGCCTGACGCTGATCAGGGAAAACCGCGCCGCCTGGCTGGCTGCGCAAACGACAAAGTGAACCAGGTGAGCAAGCGAATTGGAGTGGTTACTGGCGGCGGCGATTGTCCCGGCTTGAATGCCGTGATTCGCGCGGTGGCAAAAGCTTCCGCCAACCGCGGCTGGGAGTGCATCGGGATTCTCGGCGGTTACGAAGGTTTGCTCGAACCGCAACGAACGATACCGCTCGATAATCGAACGCTGAGCGGATTATTGCCGCGCGGCGGCACGATTCTCGGCACGGCCAACCGTGGGAAATTCTCTGCCAAAGTTGGTCACGGCGAGAGTCGCGCTTTGCCGAAGGAATTGCTCGAGGGCGTGAAATCCGGGATGGACGCGCTGGGCTTGTTCGCGCTCATATCCATCGGCGGTGACGGCTCCCTGAACATCGCGCAACAACTTTTTGAACATGGCATTCCGGTCGTCGGCGTGCCCAAGACAATAGACAACGACCTTGAAGGAACGCTCTTCACATTCGGGTTCGACTCCGCTGTCTCATGCGCGACCGATGCGCTCGATCGCCTTCACACTACCGCTGAAAGTCACGACCGCGTCATGGTCCTGGAAGTGATGGGTCGTTACGCGGGTTGGATTGCGCTCTACGCCGGCGTGGCAGGCGGCGCGGACGTGATTTTGATTCCCGAGATTCCGTTCAGCTTTGAAAGCGTCTGCGCGAAAATTCAGCAACGCGAGAACCTCGGTAAAAAGTTCACGATTATTATCGTCGCGGAAGGCGCGTGCGAAAGGGACGGTGATTTCGTGACTTCAGGAGCGCACAATAGAATCGGCGAAGCACAACTCGGTGGAATCGGGGGGGTGGTCTGCGCGGAAATCGAGACGTGCATCGGTAAAGAATCTCGCGTTTGCGTGCTAGGTCATCTTCAGCGCGGCGGATCGCCGACCGCGTTTGATCGCGCGCTTTGTTCGATATTCGGCGCAACGGCGGTGGAACTCGTCGCCGACAGTGATTTCGGAAAAATGGTTGCGTTCACCGGGCCGCAGTTCGGCGCGATCAAGATCAGTGACGCTATCGGAAAACTCAAAGTCGTGCGTCCCGATGGGAATCTCGTTCGCACTGCGCGCGCGCTCGGCATTTGTTTCGGCGATTACTGGCCAAACGTGCCGAACTCACCGACTCGGTGGATTCATTGACCGTTGCACATCGAGAAGAGCCTGTTGGCTTACCCTCAGAACTCCTTCTTGCGGTCGGTCCAAATCCGCAATCAGCTCGATGACCACAGAAAACGTGACAGCGACGGCCATGATTGCAAGAGATCTACGAGTTCCACTCAGGCCAGCGTGGTAGCCCATCGTCGCAAGAGAGAGGGCAGCGACGGCGAATAGGCCGAGCCAGATTGCACCCGGAATGCGACTCCTCAGTCCCGCTTGCATCCGCGCCGCGTGCAAATCGATCATTTGATTGAGCGATTGAAGGAAAAGACCAACGACGATTGAAGTCGGATTTTTGTTTCCAACGGTCTCCGCTTCCGTCCACATTTGCTGCTGAATGTCCTCCGATCGACGAGTTCCCTCTGCAAGCTTGCCCGGCTGAACGGCCTCCAAACGAGTAGCTACATAGTCTCGCAGGAGACCGCGAACTTCTTCGCCGCGCTCGGGAAGCATGCCTGCACGCAAGTAGGTCGTTCCAATCGCGTTCGCTTCATCCAGCAATAACTGCCTCCTGCTATCGAAGCGGCTGGCTGCCAACCCAAAGGTGAACGCAAGAATGAACGCAAATAAACCAAGCGTGGCGCCCACCATGGTGCCCAAAGGTGCCTCCTTCTCCTGCTCGTGCCGGCTGCGTCGGTATTTCCCTAACCGGTAGCCAAATTCGACCGAGAGCAGGACGACGAGCAGGATAACAATGAAAAGGCCCCAAAGAGGCAGAGCGTCAATCGGTCCGGCAAGTTGCACAATCAGTCCCTTCTACTGGCCTGTTATCAGGCGTTGCGTCGCCTTCGCGCAAGAAAATACGACAACGGAATCCCGGCCAACGTCGCAAGCACTGCGAGCAATAAAAGCTGAGGCGCATGCCTCACGAGAAAGAAAGGCGAATAGCGTTGATAAAGGACAAAACCGGCAAGCAACCTCTTCCACGGCACGAGAAGCAGGAGCAAGAAGCCGAGAGCAGAACAAATCGGCATCCCCAACGCCCTGCGGTTTCGATTGTTCCAGCAATACGCGCTGCTGATCATAAGCGATGTCAAAAACACCATCGAAAGGGATACCCCGGCTACGCGACGGAATTTCGGGCCGCCAGCAGCAGTCGAGTAGTGACGAAAATCCTTCTCGAGCAGTTTTGATAATGCCGCGACCTTATCGGCAGACTCGCCGCTGACCGACACTCGGCGAAACGAATCGCCCAAATCAATCGTGACCGATGAAATGGGTTTATCAGATCGGTAATATGTGTAAGAGAACCCGAAGACTTCGTTTGGAAACGCGACGCTGCTCGCAAGCGACAAGTGCGGGATCTCGATATCCTGACCATCAATGCTAACCTTGACAGTCTCCCGACCGGAATCCTCGGGACCATTCGCGGCATCAATAAGCGAATGGGTCTTGAGCAAGATAGCGTCGAGATCAGTCGCTCCCAATTTCAGGGCCGGCAGATCACGGACCTGTGAAAATCCCCCGCCGTTGGACAGCGATGTTGTGGCGAGCGACACGCAAACGCTTAGAAGAACGGCGGAGCGCATTCTGTCCGGCCTAACGAAAGCTAAAAGCTGATTACGTCAGGTTCTCCGTCGTCCACGCATCACCAACACTGCCACACCAAAACCAAGCAGAATCAACAACAGGTAAAGAATTGCCGGCTGCGGCGCTGTTCGTTTGGGCGCCGGAGGTTTTGGCCGACTCGCAAACTCAATCGGAATCTTCACCTGCGAGCCTGTGCCCGGCTGAAAACGCCACTGCGAATACGCTTCAAGAGCGGCGCCATCAAGTTGTTTGTTTCCGGTGCTCTGCAGCATTCGCGCTCCTGTAACTTTCCCGGTCTGCTGATCGATCGTAACCAGAACAACGCCCTTTCCTGCGAGCCCCTGTTTAGCCCATTCAGGTCGGTACACAGGTCTCGGCGTGTAGATCGCCTTTGGAAGCTGTTGTCCCGCAGCCGGACTTCCAGTCTGAGCGTGTAGCGAAGAAACGGAGACAAGCGCGAGCACCGAAACAAGAGCCAACTGCTGTAGCTTTTTCCTTCGCGAAATTCTGTTGCCTTTGCCAATCAACCCGGACGCTGCCGCGCGTACTTGCGGGTCTGACATTCGATAGACGCTTCGATCGAGCAGGTAATGAATAAATCCCGTCGCGAACCCGAGAGCGAGCAGCACGGGTAGCCATGTGGAGATTCGTAATTGCGTCGCAAGCGCACCGAATATTCGGTCGCCATAGTAAGTGCCGGTCTCGCGATTTGCTTCTACCTCGAAGACCGGAAGCAGGACGATGGACAGCAACATGAGGAAGAGCACGACAGCCCATGGCCGCACATTCAGACTATGCAGCAATCGGCGAACGAGGCCAGCCGTTGGAGCCGACTCCGCGGACGGTGTCTGCGAGGCCAATCCGGTAGCAAGTATCCAATGCTGCGATGTCCAGATCACAAGGAAGAGAAACAAACTCCGCGGACGAAGAGCCAGGCCAACCATCACCGCAAGTCCAATGATGTACAACACGCGTGGCAACGACCATTGTGGCGTGCGCAGTTCCGCAAACAACACGATTGCCGTGATTGTAAGGAGCGCCAGCAACGCGCCGCCGCGGATTCCGTTCTCAGCCGAGATGATCCATGTCGGAAACCAGCGATCGACCCACTGATCCTGGTAGGCGACCGCTCCAGCCAAAATGTCCGCGACAAACACAAGCAACCCGCCAGCAGTCAGCGCGAAAAAACGATCCCAGCGCCTCGTATGAATGCATGAGCCGCGATCCGCTCGGGAACGATACAGGGAAAGCGCACCGAAATGTTGGGCTGCGAAATGATACGTCACGCAGGCGTAGTCGATGATCGCCAGTCCAATCAGTCGTTCCTCGCGCGTCCATGGCAATGCTGAGTCTGCCGAGAGAAAGAGCGCAAAACATCCTGCTGTTATCAGCAGCGGCAGCACGATGAACCTGATCGGCTGATCGCGCAGGAGCGGACGATACGCTTCCGTGCAGTAGGCGAGATACGTGCTCGACAAACGGTGACCGATCCAAAACAGAGCGGTCAAACCGAAATAAAGCAGATCGAGTGGGCTCGACTCGGGATTGGAATAGCCATGGACGAGCAACAGCACGATCGGCGCGAGCCACAGCGCGCTGAGCATCCAGAACCCGTCCCAGAGCGGTCCACGCACCCATCCCGCCGACGACTTTCGCACCCATGGTGCTGCCGTTCCGATCTCAAGGACGGCTGCAGGAGAGGAAAGCTCGGCCATTCGAGAACTGCCAAGCGCGCTGTCGGCGCACTGAAATCTAATTATTAATGTGCAATCCCGCTATCACTGGAGTTGCATGGTGAGGCCACCGCCAGTCGCGTTGACAGCAATGCCCCTTTGCGTGGAGGAAATGCGGACTATGACACCGGCCTGATTTGACATGATGGTGCCAGTTCTCCCAGCGCCAAGAGTCACGCCCCGCGTCCCAGCGCCACCCACGGTATAATGACCGTTGAAATCTTGAAGATGCCTCAGGTTGAAAACATCACCAACAGCGGAAGAG
>DATFXC010000169.1:0-5921 GCA_035258625.1 Candidatus Udaeobacter sp.
TCCCTGACCCGATTTCAGTGGTGCGCTCTGTCGCTGGCTTGGTTCGTCCCGGTGGAGTGCTGGCATTCCAGGAGCCGTCCTGGACAGTGATGCTTGCCCTTGGCGCCCGACTATCTCTTTGGTCTCGCACGCGTCACTTGACCCATGAGATCCTTTTGCGCTCCGGGGCAAACCCCGAGATGGGACTCGCTTTGTACCCCATCTTTCAAGAAGTCGGACTGCCTGCCCCCAAAATGCATCTGGAGATGCCGCTGGGAAGCGATGCCGATTTCATATGGCTCACTTCAGACTTGCTTTGCAGTTTGCGACCGTTAGCCGAGCAACACGGAGTCTGTCTGGAAGACTTGGGCGACTTGGACACGCTTCCCCACAGAATCTGTGCCGAAGTTGTTGCAGCTAATACGGTAGTAAGTCTCATCGCGGTGGTGGGCGCCTGGTCGCGCAAACCGAAGGACAGCCCGCAATCAGCGGACTAGAGATGAAACCCCGCAAATTTAGCCCATTCGCACTCCCACTCCTGTTATTAGCCCTCTCGGTGCTGATTAACTATATCGATCGCGGCAATCTTTCGATTGCCGCGCCGCTGCTAAAGGATGAGTTGCGCATTTCTGCCTCACAACTGGGCATTCTGCTGTCCGCGTTCTTTTGGACCTATACCGTTCTATTATTTGTTTGGGGCTGTTTTATCGACCGGTTGAATGTCAATCGCGTGCTGGCGTTGGGCTATTTCGTTTGGTCAGTCGCCACTGCGGCGACAGGCGTTGTTCAGGGCTTTGCAATGCTGCTCGCGATGCGACTGCTACTCGGGATCGGCGAATCGGTGGCATTTCCATGTTACTCCAAAATCTTGGCGCAACACCTCCCGGAACACCGCCGCGGGTTTGCCAATGGTGCCATTGTTGCCGCGATGAAGTGTGGCCCGGTTGTGGGAACCCTTGGCGCGGGACTAGTCATGGCAAAGTATGGCTGGCGCCCAGTGTTCATCGGAATTGGACTGCTCAGCCTCGCATGGTTACCGGCTTGGCTGAAGGCGATGCCCAGCAGTGTTGCCTCGGCTAATTCAGGAGTTTGCCCGCGTATAATCGACATCTTATGGCAGCGCTCATTCTGGGCCACTGCGGCAGGCGGCTTTTTTCTTGCCTACCCGCTCTATTTCATGGTCACGTGGCTTCCTTTTTATCTTGCCCATGAGCAGCACCTTTCGATACGTGATATGGTAAACGTAGCTGCGCTGTATTACACGATTGATGCTGCCGCAGCGCTTGCGACCGGGTGGATAACGGACTTCTGGATAGGCCGAGGCTTGTCTGCCAGTAATATCCGCAAGTCAGCGATGGCGCTCGGATGGACCGTGGCAGCTATTGGCTTTCTGGGTTGCTCGTCTGCCGGATCTCATTCGTATTTGGCATGGCTGATGGTGGCCGGTGTGGGATGCGGAATCGGCAATTCGGGGATTTGGGCGTTTTCTCAGACCTTGGCCGGGCCGCAAGCGGTGGGAAGGTGGGTGGGCTTGCAAAACGGGTTTGCAAACTTGGCCGGCGTCGTTGGACCAGCGCTGACTGGGTTTATTGTGGATTGGACCGGAGACTTTCGGGCGGCGCTTGTGATTACGGCGGGAGCCTGCCTGCTTTCAGGGGTTAGCTGGGTCTTTTTGGTAGGTCGGCTCGAGCAAGTCGTTTGGACCCGTGGAGCCGAGAGCGACCTTGCGGCGGCAGTTCCCGAAATTATTTAGTGAGTTTTACCAAACCGAGTTTTAGCCTTTTTCTTCGTTCGATAAGACGGGCATTCTGGTGGTGTGTGTGCGGATGAGAAGCGTGCGACGAAGTCTCTATCTCCTTTGGGGATTGTTCACAGTCTTTTCTTTCAATCCCTACGCATACGCTCAACAGTCAACAGCAATCCGTGAAGTTAGAGTTCCTACACGATCAAGTCCGACAAATATGATTAAAGGCGTCGATAATATTGGAATTTGCACAAGCGATCTTCGTCGGGCCGTTTCATTCTACGAGAAGCTCGGCTTTACCAAGGCATTCGAGAACGATCGTGGAGTAACCATGGTCGCGGGTGGCGCCAAGCTGTTCATCTTCCAGACGCGAAAGTTAAACGCCGCGCCAGTTGACCGCGACTTCACGCTGTTTCAAAACCCGCTGGGACTTGACCATATAAGCTTTGAGGTCGAAGACGTTGACCGCCTCTATGCGGAAGCCAAAGCCATAGGGATTACTTTCAATGGCAAACCAAAGGATCAGACTTGGGGTGCGCGAATGGTAAGCCTTCGCGACCCCGACGGTAACAATCTGTATCTTCTTAAGTGGCTAAAAAAATAGCCGCAGCGCGGGCGGCGTGCTAGAAAAAAACGAACGATTCCGACATCACGAGGGCGTAGATGCCGACCCCTTGCGCTCGTTTTCGCGCGTCTGCAAGAGATTTTCGCCCAGCATGTCTGGTTGTTTAGTTCAGGGTCAATGTCGAATCGAGTTCAATAAGTTTTCGAAGAAGCCACGGGTTCCGATTCTTATTACGGTTTCGATCCCGGTTCCGTTGAACTGGAAAGAATAAACGGTAAAGAATAATATGAGTTCCCTGCAAGAGAAGCTAGAGCAGGCAGAACGCATCGCCGTCTCCAGCAAACACATTGGGCTGACAATAGCGTTGATCGGCGTCTTGATCGCATTTTGCGCAGCCATGGTTGGCTCTGAGCAGAACCGACTCACGCGCACGATGACCGAACAAACCCAAGCCAATTCTGATTCCGGCGGCGCGAGCACGAAATTGCGCGTTGTCATGGACGATCTGGAAAACTTCCACATCCGATCTTCGCTCGAAAGCACGACCGCCGGACCGCTTCCAGAGCTGAAGCGGTTTTTGCGGCTCTATCTCGATTACAGTCAGGAGCGCGACTTTGCCAAAAAATGGGCAGACACGTATCAGCCAGCGATTGAGGCACACTTCGACGCGGCCGAAGGTTATCACAACGCGCAGCTTTTCGCGGAAATCGGAATTGTCGTCGCCTCGCTGGCTGTCCTGCTTTCCAATCGGCCTGCGTGGGTGCTTTCGATTCTCCTTGCCGTCATTTCTATTGGAGTGCTTACATCGACATTCTTAAAAACGCGACGTACTGTTTCCAAAGCAGTCGGGAACATTCAACAAGCGGAAAACGCTTATCAACAGCTTCGCAAAGCTCACCTAGCTGCGAAGGTGGACGAACGAATCTTGGGAGAACTTGATCCGGGCGGAAAAATCCGTGCTGAGATTGAAAGCAATTCCCAAAAATCGGACGATTAGGCGCCGTCCAAAATGGGGTGAACCGTTCATATCGCCAGCTTCCTGGTAAACACTAATCACACAATCATGTGAGCGGCTGTAAACCTTTGCGTAACTAATGCATTTGTGATCGCGCGCACTTCGTGAATACGGCTTCGGCCTCGACGGCATGTTGCCTACCGAAAAACGGTCCCTGGTTTTCCCCTCTGGCCAATAAACACGATCAGGACTTTGGGGCTTTAAGAGCGGCTGTTTCCTTCAGCGGGGCCGCGTCGTCTTCTTCAAAAAATTACCGCCCCCCGCGCCCGACAGGCGTGAGAGGCGGTTGTTCCCCCCAGAACATGTTTATCGACGGACTGCCTCGCCACAATCGACGCACTACGTGTCGAAAGTTATTTGGTTTTTGAAGTCCTGCCCAAGGCGTGAATTGAGCCATGTGAACTGCTAAAAAGTTATAATTCATGGGGGGCAGATTGCATTTGAGATCGCGCGATTAACCGAAAAGGGAGCAATACCGATGCCAGCCAGCTTTGACTAGGCAAGCCCGGCGTATGTCGGCTTGGCTGTGTGGAATTTATTTACACTTCTGTATCGCGGGATGACACGTTGTCCCTTGTAACCACAGCCCACCGAATGGCGCTGCGCGGAATCTCGACCGGTTGATTACAGCCAGGGCAATTCACTGTCATTCCTGCGCCTGATTCATCAACCGTAAGGCGTTGGTTGCAGTGCGGGCAGTTGAAGCTGATGTCCATGCATCGGCATTCAATCACAGAGCGACGTGAGTCGTAAAGCGTGCAGGAATCGTCGATAGCACACGCGGTGGATCGTCGGATCATCTGTCATCCGCCAATCATCGGGGATTCTAGCGCGATCCTTTGAACCGCGGCAAGCCGTTCACGTTGTAGTTCGCCGTTTTGCTTTCCGGTTGGTCGCCCGCTTCAGCGGCCCGCGGTTGGTTTGGAGCAGGAATCTGCGCAGGCTTCGCACGTATGATCGCCGCAAAGCGCAGCTTGAATTCCTCAACGGTTTCAACTGGGCGCTGTTCGTTCTTGCTCAACTCCGCGCTCTCTCAAACTTAATCCTAACGACAGAGCGCGCTACTTAAAAAGGCCCGGTCGAAGCGTTGGAAAAAGGAGCGTTTAGGAATTTGACCGCTATCTTAACCCTTCCGGCAAATCAAAACACGTTCTGGGGCATTTACGGCGTGGAAAAGGCAACAAAACGGCAACGGGTTTAACGCACGAGGTTACAGCACGGTTTGCAAGCGCGACCTTACCACTTGGCTACCCCGCCGGTTGCGAGAGAACGGACAATATCGTTGTAGCGGCACTTGTATCAAGCGCCGACCGTGCATAGATAGGCGCTTGGCAGAAGCGCCTCTACAAAATGACTTCGCGTTCTTCCGAACTATTTGCTCGCGCGCGATCGAGAATTCCCGGCGGTGTGAACTCGCCGGCGCGCGCCTTTCGTAATGTTGATGGCGAGCCGTTTTTTGTCGCACGCGGAGAGGGGGCGAAGATTTGGGATGTGGATGGGAAGGAATACATCGATTACGTCGGGAGCTGGGGTCCGGCGATTCTCGGGCATGCCCCGAAAGTTGTGGTCGAAGCGGTGCGCGACGCTGCGACACGCGGATTGAGCTTCGGAATTCCGAATCCGCTTGAAGTGGAGATGGCGGAATTAATCTGCGATTGGGTACCGTCGATCGAGAAAGTGCGCATGGTGAACAGCGGCACCGAAGCAACGATGTCGTGCATCCGCCTCGCGCGAGCGTTCACGGGGCGCGACAAGATCGTCAAGTTCGACGGGTGTTATCATGGCCATGCGGACGCCCTCTTGGTCAAAGCCGGCAGCGGCGCGCTGACCCACGGTCGACCAAGCAGCGCCGGTGTTCCGTTAGCGTTTGCTGATCGGACGATCTCGCTGCCGTTCAACAATGCCGAGTTTTTAAGGAAAGTATTTCAGGAAAACAAAAATGAAATCGCTGCGGTAATTGTCGAGCCGATACCGGCCAACGCGGGTCTCTATTTTCCCAAAGAAAACTTTCTATCGATCCTGCGCCAGGAATGCACGCGCAACGATGCGCTTCTGATTTTTGACGAGGTCATCACGGGTTTCCGTGCCGCGCGCGGTGGCGCACAGGAAATTTATGGAATCAAATCTGATCTGACTGCGCTGGGAAAAATAATCGGAGGCGGCTTACCGGTCGGCGCATTTGGGGGCCGCGCCGAGATCATGAACCAACTTTCCCCAGACGGCCCGGTTTACCAGGCTGGCACCTTATCCGGAAATCCGATCGCTATGGCTGCCGGTCTGGCGCAACTGCGCGAACTCGAACGGATCGACGGCTGGAAATTGCTGGACGAGTTGGGCGCGCAATTTGAAGCGTCTGCGTGTGACGCAGTCAAGAGCGCAAAGATCGACATCACCTTTCACCGGTTCGGCTCGATGTTTTGTTTGTTCTTTGCTCCGGGACCGATTGTCGATCTCGCCAGCGCGCAGCGCAGCGATCTCAAAGCGTTCACCAGGTTTTTCCACGCTTGTTTGAAGCGCGGCGTGTATTTCGCGCCGTCGCAATTCGAGACCGGGTTTATCTCCACAGCACATACAGCGAAAGACATCGAGCGCACGGGCGCTGTTGTTCGTGAAGCATT
>DATFXC010000170.1:0-3354 GCA_035258625.1 Candidatus Udaeobacter sp.
CTCGAGCTGACTGAGCAAGCTGTTGCGCTCGACGACCAAAAATATCCGCAGAGCTGGCTGGATTAGGCGAAACGCACCGACCTCTCGTGATTGGAGAGCGCGCGGGCGCACCTTGTGACGGCTCCCAGTCGAGCTAAGTTACTCCGATGCGTGACGGAACTTCCGAAATCGAGACTGAACTGCAAGCGGCTGAACGCCGTATTAGCAAGATTCCACGGTGCGGCGCCGCTCGGCTCGCAACTATGGAGCAATCGTTTCTCGGCTTGCTCGAAGCGATTGGTGAAGACCCGACGCGCGAAGGTTTGGCCAGAACGCCAGCTCGGGCTGCGCGCGCATTGGAATTTTTGACCGCCGGTTACAGGCAGAGCCTGGACGAACTGATCAACAACGCTCTTTTTGATTCCGAAGCCAGCGAGATCATTCTCATTAAAGACATCGAGCTCTATTCGTTATGTGAGCACCATTTGATTCCGTTCATCGGTAAGGCGCACGTTGCTTACATCCCAGACGGTAAAGTGGTTGGTCTCTCGAAGACTGCGCGGATTGTCGATATGTTCGCCCGACGGCTACAGATCCAGGAGAATCTGACGATGCAGATCGCCGATGCTTTGATGAAGGCGTTGCATCCGCGCGGAGTTGGCGTGGTCATCGAGGCAAAACACCTCTGCATGATGATGCGCGGTGTGGAAAAGCAGAACTCGGTCATGAAAACGTCCTGCTTGCTCGGTGTTTTCAAAGAAGACGCGCGAACGCGTTCCGAATTCCTCTCGCTTCTGAAAGATTGATTTGGAGTGCGGCGATATGTCGCCGCTTTTAAAAAGCGCGGACGTGTCCGCACTCCAAAAGGAGACACGGCGCGTTATTTGCGCGCCGACTTGTCATGTGTTTGCTGAACCATGCTTCTTACTGTCAGCAAGCGCCTGGAGTTCTCCGCCTCGCGGCGATTGCACGTTGACGGTTGGAGCGACGAGGAAAATGTGGGGGCGTTCGGCCCCGAAACAAATGCGCGCTATGGCAGCGGCCGCAATTACACTGCTTATTTCGTCTTCACCGGTCCAATCGATCCGGCAACGGGAATGCTGATCAACATCAGCGAAATCAAAGAGCGCGCCGGCAAAATTCTTCGCGATCGTTTCGATCACAAATTTCTAAACGACGACAATCCGTCCTTTCGCGAGTTTCCGCCCACGGCGGAGAACATTGCTCGGGAACTCTACATCGATGTCGCGCCGCTGTTTTCAGATGTGCAAGCAAAACTGTGCGTTTGTCACTTGAGCGAGTCGCCCGAGCGGAGCGCGAGTTACTATTTCACCGGCACTTGCGAAGCGAATTACTGGTTCGAGTTTTCAGCGGCGCGCAGAACGATGTCGCCTCTTGTTAGCGCCGAGGAAAACGTGAGGCTGTTTGGGGCGGCCACAGCACCGCATGGTCACAACTATCGCTGCCGGCTCACATTTAGAGCGGAACAACGGGATGCCAAAGCGCCTTTGGTCCGCTACGATGAAATCGACACCTGTGTCCGTGCGTTGCGCGTCGAACTCGATCACCGTTATCTCAACGACGTGATCGGACTAAAAGAACGCCCCATCACTACCGAGAGTCTGGCTGAATACATCTACGAACGCGTGAATACAATGATACCGTTGCATCGCGTTCGTTTGCACGAGCGGGCTGATTTCTTCGCCGAATCATGGCAAGGCAATGCAATTTTTTTGGGATTGCAGGTGCCATTTTACGCAGCACATCGACTACATGCAGCGATCCTTTCCGATGCGGAGAACGTGAGGCTTTACGGCAAGTGCAACAATCCGACCGGCCACGGTCATCGGTATCTGACCGAGACAACCATCGGAGGCGACTACGATTCGCGAAGTGGAACGTTGTACGAATTCGTCGCGTTGAATGATGCGATCCAGGAATCACTGAAACCGTGGCAGGATCGCCATCTCGATCTGGAAACGAACGACTTTCGAAGCGCGCCTTCGACTGGAGAAAACATCGTGCGTGCGCTTTGGCCCAAGATCGATAATCGTCTCAACCAGCAGCTCGTTCGATTGCGTTTATGGGAGACGGCGAACAATCGGTTTACGTTGCGCAGAACGTGACGTGACATTTCCTGTAGTGGCAGCCGTGCCGGCTGCAACCCAATGAAGTTCGCAGACGACACGCTTGCACTTCAGATTTCTGCAAATTCGCCGTTGGACGTTGAGCGTTGGACGTTCGACTTTTTCTATTACAAAAAATGAAGCGTTATCTTATCACGGGCGCGAGTCGCGGGATCGGCCGCGCGATTGCCGAAAAACTAGCGGGCAAAGATGTAGAACTGCTTCTGCACGGGCGCGACACGGTGGCTTTGGCGCAGACGCGAAAGGCTGTCGAGCCGCAATGCGCGAAGGTCACGCCGTTGGTTCACGACCTGGCGACGGCACGCGGCGTTTCCGATCTCATTGCCGACGTGGGCCGGGATCCAATCGAGTTGCTCGTGAACAATGCAGGCATCGCGGTAGTGAAAGCATTCACCGAGATCACGGCCATCGAATGGGAGCAAACCGTCGGCGTGAATATTACGGCACCGTTTCTGTTAACGCAGCGCTTTGCGCCGCGTATGCCGCCGGGGTCGAGCGTCGTCAACATCCTTTCGGTTGCCGCGAAGACCGCGTTCCCGAACTGGAGCGCCTATTGCATGAGCAAGTTTGCGGTCGAAGGTTTTTCGCGTTGCGTGCGCGAAGAACTGCGCGACCGCAAAATTCGCGTCATCAACGTTTACCCCGCCGCGACTGACACCGACATCTGGGCCCAGGTCGAAGGTCAATGGCCACGCCAAAAAATGATGAGCGCGACCCAAGTGGCCGACGCCGTCGTATTCGCCCTGGCGCGTCCGATGGACACGCTGGTCGAGAACATCACGCTGTCGAGTCTGGCTGGAAATCTGTGATGCATCGGGCAACGTTGCGGGCAGCAAACGTTGTAGCCACGAGCTCTGTGAGCCGTCGTCCGTAGAACGCCGTGCCGTGGAGATGACCGGCCACAGGCCGGTGGCTACAGCAGCACACAAGATGTTCAAGCTATGATCAATGCCTTGCAAAGCGAGCTTACGATCAACGTCGTCGCGTCGATCATCGTATCGTTGCTCTTTCTGGCGCTCGGTTTTCTGTGGGGCAAGTACAAAGAGCGACGCCGCAAGTTCGGCAGAAACCTGGACGAGTACGATTTCTATCCGTTCACAGTAACGCGCGAAAACTTCGGCGAGTTCAGCCTGAAAGATTTCCGGCTGGGCATGCATTACTTCCTCAAGAACGAAGATCATACAGCCGCGCGGCAGCTGATTTTTATCGGCGAGCAAAACAATGTGCG
>DATFXC010000171.1:0-7448 GCA_035258625.1 Candidatus Udaeobacter sp.
TTCAAATATCAAAATATCGGGAAAACGCCGGTGCACTTTAAGTCTGTTCACGCTTCTTGCGGTTGCACGACTGCGCAAACCCAAAAGGAAGAGGTGCCGCCCGGAGACAAAGGCGAGATCACGGCCACGTTTAACATCGGCGATCGCACCGGCACTCAGATCAAAACTGTGACGGTGGAGACCGACGAAGCAGTAAATCAAAAAACAGTGCTCACTCTCAAGGCCGAAATCCCGCAGCAACTTGAGATCACACCGAACTTGGTGTTTTGGAAACAAGGCGAAAAGCCGGACACAAAGACGATTAACATAAAAGTGGGCAAAGATTTCACCGTCAAACACATCAAGGTCACGTCTTCCACTCCGGATTTTCAAGCCAAAGTAGAGGAAGCTGGTAAAGGCCAGTTCAAAATCGACGTCAAACCGCAGGACACGAACAAAGTGGCTGCTTCGATGCTGACGATTCAGCCTGAGGATTCACAAAAAGTATTTTACGCTACTGCGCGGATTACCAACGCACCGCAGCTTCAATAGGTCGAGCACATTGAGCAACACTGTAGCCACGGCACTGTGGGCCGTCTTGTTGTGAATCACTGCCGAAGTCGAACCGGCCATACGCCGGTGGCTACAACATTCGCGGGAATCTTCTGATGAAATCGTCGTTTGTCGGGCAGGCTGTCATTCTGGCAGCCTTGGCGCTTCTCCCGTCCGCTGGCCAGGCGATTTATTTTCGCGACAAGATTTCGTGGCGCTCGGCCATTGCGCCATCGGAAATGGTGACTGTCGAGCAGGCGCGCGCATGGGGCGAGAACGCCATTTGGGTTGATGCGCGGCCGGACGAGGAATTTGCACGCGATCACGTTCCGGGCGCGCTATTGGTAAATGAAGATCGGTGGAACGAGTTGGTGCCCCAGTTTCTGGCCGTGTGGTCCCCCGGAAAAAAAATCGTCGTCTATTGCAGCAGTCTGAGTTGTAACGCCAGCCGGGAAGTCGCCCGTCGTCTGCGCAAGGAAGCGCAGCTCTCCGACGTGTTCGTGCTCGAAGGTGGGTGGGAAGCGTGGATGAAGAAGAACAGATGAATCAAACACCCAACGCCGAACGCCCCATACTCAGCGTCGAATCGTCGGCAGCCACGACCACATCAAACATTAAACATCGAACATCAAACATCTTTTGGCGCATCCTCGATTTCGTCCTAGCCGGCATTTTCATTTATGCCGGAGCGCTCAAAGCATTTGATCCGGTTCAGTTCGCGAGGGACATCGATAATTACAAAATTCTGCCGTGGACCGTTAGTGTCGCACTCGCGTTTTATCTTCCATGGCTGGAAATTTTCTGTGCGCTCGGGCTTGCCTTCAGATTTTTGTATCGCGGCGCGCTGTCGATTTTGACCGCGGCAATCGTGGTGTTCACTCTCGCTACGATTGCAGCCAAAGTTCGCGGACTCGACATCACCTGCGGCTGTTTCGGTCACGCCAGCCAAAACTGGAGTTTCCCAAGCCATCTCGCGACGAATCTTGCAATTCTCGCTGCGCTGCTCGCGCTTTTATTCAGAGTCGCGTCTCAGAATAGACTGCGAAATGCGGTCTAATTCTTATTAAACCATGACGCTCGACCCCAGCGCACGTTTGTCGCTTCATGCCTAAGGACGACCTTGCTACAAAGGTTAAGCTCGCGATCTATGAGATGACCGCGGAAACTGGTCGCGTTCCGAATTCATCGGAGATTTCGCGCCGGATCGACATCGAAGAGAACGAAGTTCTCACCGTTTTCGGGCGACTGCATGCAAAGCGTCTTCTTCTTCCAGAGCCGGGCGATCCGAGGCGAATTCGAATGGCGCCGCCATTTTCTGGCGTGCCGACGGCGTTTCCAGTCGAAGCGAATGGGAAGCAGTATTATGCGAACTGTGTGTGGGACGCTTACGGGATCGCAGCCGCGCTGCACTGCGATGCGATCAGCCGTGCTTCGGATGGTCACACCGGCGAACCGTTGACGCTCGAAGTAAAAGCTGGCGCGCCGGTTTTGAAGCCGTACGTCGCGCATTTCGCGGTCCCGGCGGGGCATTGGTGGGACGATCTCATTTTCACTTGAGCAACGATGCTCCTCTTCCGGTCGGAAGAGACCGTCAATCAGTGGTGCGCGGCGCACAACATTCCGCGACGGCCCCTCGTCGATCTGGAGCAACTATGGCAACTCGCCGTTCATTGGTACGCGAACCGGCTCACCGTCGAATCGCGTCGGCCGACGTCCGATGAAATGGTATCGATCTTCAACTCGCTCGGTTTGACCGGCCCGTTTTGGGATCCAAAATCCGATGAGTGGCGCTGACCTTGAGTGTTGAGCATGACATTGCCTTCGCACATCGGGGTTAGGGCAGTCATCCAGTATTTCAAGAGACCTTAGCCCTCCGCGCCTTAATTTTGCAGGCTTGATTAAACCACCTTGCCCGAGACTATACTGTCCATTTATCGATGACACAGGTGCCGCTCTCCCTTGGACACGTGCGGTGCATAGCCGTTTTTGTGACGGTCATCCTCGGGAAATCACTATTCGCGCAGCAAGTGCAATCAACGCCATCGATTACGACTACCACGCAATCACCTACGGCTGCACCGATGAGTCAGTCGCCTCAAGCAACGTCCGGCCAAACTCCATCGTCCGAATTAGTAAATGTTGAAACCAAGGTCCGGCCTGCAGTGATCTGGGTGACTACGTTCGATCCGAAGGGGAATTTGTTGCGGACGGAAAGCGGTTTTTTTATCTCGTCAGATGGCCGATTCGTCACGACAGCGCACGCACTTGACGGCGCGGTCAATGCCGTCGCGAAGACGGCTGACGGCGGGATCTACAATGTGAGTGGAGTTCTCGCAGCGTCGAAAGCATCGGATCTAGCGGTCTTGAAGGCGGACATAAAACCTCAAAAGCTTTTGAGGTTTCTTGACTTAAACAAAACCGGCGAGCTCTCAACCGGCGCACGTGTCGCAGTCGTCGGCAGCGGGTTAGCTGGAAACGAGGGCAACGTTCGCGAAACAACCATCACTGCCCAATCGTCCGACCGATTGGAAATTACGGGAGCGACTCTTGCGAGTTCGGTCGGGTCGCCCATCGTAAATGATAACGGCGAAGTAATTGGTGTGGTCACATCGGCTGGAGAAAAGATTGTTGCTCGTCCGATCGCCGCGCTCGAGTCAGTGTTGTCTCGCGTGGCGGCTGATACTCAGGCACGGTGGCCGCAACTGGCCGAAAAGAGCCCCACGCCGCACGCCACGCCGAAGCCGCGATTAATCTATGCGCCTGCGCCGTCGTTTCCGCCTGGGCAATCTCTGCCCGGGCAATCGGGCACAGGCCGTTTCCGTTTAACATTTGATCCGCAGGGAAACGTTACGGATGTCCAGATGGCCACGTCGACGGGGAATCCGTACTTCGACCAGGCCGCGATCAAAACGCTTCGGCAATGGAAGTCTGCTCCGAGCCAGGGATGGCAAGCGACAGTCCCGGTAACCTTCAGAACAAGATGATAAAGCCGCAAGCTGCCGCTCTCGGGTTTCGAGTGAAATCGGGTTGGGCCGCGGTTGTGCTCCTGATGAAGCCAACGCATTCGCCGCAGTTCTCGGACATCAGTCGCGTCGAGCTGTCCGATCCACGACTTCCCGAAACCCGGCAGCCATATCACGCCGCGGTGGGAAAACTGGAAACCGACTCGACAGCTCTGAATCGACGCGAGGGCGTAGTGCGATGCATCGCGCAACAATCGCTTACAACACTTCTCCTTGGCTATCGGCAAAGGGGTTTCCAAATCAAGCGCGCCACACTTGTGGTGGGAAGCCAAATTGATCCGGCTACCATCGCAAGTCCACACATTCGCGCGCATGCCCTCGAAGGCCGGCTATTTCGGACGGTCGTGGAAGAAACTTTGCGCGACCAGGGAATTCGCACCGACGTTCTCGTCGAGCGCGATGCTTATGCACGTGTGGCCTCGCGATTGAAGCAATCGACCGATGATGTGAGGCGCGCGATACAAAATCTCGGCCGATGGATGCCTGCAAACGGCCGGCCATGGCGCGCAGAGCAAAAGCTCGCCGCGCTGGCAGCGTTGTTTGCGCTTAGCTAGTCATCGAATTGCGGCAACCGACGCGGTCACCCTACAATTTGGATTACAAGCAATGAAAATTCGCCGGGCCACCGCAGCGGATCGTGACGCGATCTGGGGAATTTTTCACCAAGTGGTGGCCGTGGGAGATACCTATGCGTTGGATCCGGACATGTCGCGCGGGGATGCGCTGGCTTATTGGTTTGCACCCGGCACGCACACGTACGTTGCAGAGGGAGATGCTGTAGGCGACGGCGTTGCCGTCCCGGGGAAGCCGACGGCTTCCCCTACAATGGCTCGCGCGCGACCAATTCTCGGCACGTACATTTTGCGGCCTAACCAATTGGGTGGCGGGTCGCACGTTGCCAACGCAGGATTCATGGTCTCAGCTAGCGCTCGGGGGCAGGGACTCGGTCGCGCAATGGCCGAGCATTGCTTGCGTGAAGCGCGCCGGCTCGGCTTTCGTGCCATGCAGTTCAATTTCGTTATTGCGACGAACAGGCCGGCGATTTGTCTTTGGCAGGAGCTCGGTTTCAAAATCGTCGGTACGTTGCCCGATGCTTTCCAGCACCCTGAAAATGGCTACGTGGACGTTTACGTCATGCATCGCTCGTTGGTTCCGTGACGCAGGCAACATTGTCTGTGTCTTAGCGCGAAAGGCGCGACGTGACCTTAGCCTGTGGTAACACCCCAGGAAAATTGAGTACCCCGGATATCGAAGCGCCGACAGCGCGATTCAATCCTTTGTCGAACTCATGCGAAAGATGAAATCGCGCTTTCAGCGCTGGTGTTTTCGATTTTGATAAATCCTGGGGCGCTGCCCCGGGCTATGAAGTGAATGCGCGCCTTCGGCGCTAAACGAAACTCCGTTTTGATTACGGGCGAAATCAAAGAAGTATTGCAAAAAGCATCATTTCCTGCTGAAGCTAGGCGTCAATGCAGACTGTAATTCAGGTAATCGCGACCGGGACCGGATCGTTGCGGAACAAAATCATGAGCGATCCGCAACTGGAGAAAAAATTCGGCTTTATCAAGGTTTGGCATAAACAGCCGGGCCGTCCGCATGGGTGGGCGAAAATACATAGTGCTCGCGATCTTCATGGTGCGATTAACCTTGAGTGGCACGCGCGCAGCAGAACATTGATTTGCCGTGTCGTGACAAAGCTCGGCAACAAGCCGAACTCAATCATTGGCGATTTTGTCGATTATTTGCTGGCGCGGCATCAAAGTCGGATTCTTGCCATTCACATTATGCGGCGATAATCCGACGCCGTGCCTTTAGCGTGCTCGCCCGCGTGAATTTACTCCACCGTTACGCTTTTAGCGAGGTTGCGTGGCTTATCCACGTCGCGGCCCAGTTCGACCGCGAGATGATACGCCAGAAGCTGGAGCGGGATGACGCTCAGAATCGGCATGGTGTAATCGGGCGCCCCCGGCAGCACGACGATCTCGTCAGCGACTGCCTTAAGATGTTTCGCGCAGCTCCCGCTGGTCAGCGCGATGATCGGCCCCTTGCGAGCTTTCACCTGCTCGATGTTATTCAGGTTTTTTGAAAAGACGGAATCATCAGGCGCGATGAAGATCGAGGGCAGATCGGCGCGGATCAGCGCAATGACGCCATGCTTGAGCTCCGCGCTCGGATGGCCTTCGGCGAACAGGTAGGTGATCTCCTTCATTTTGAGCGCGCCTTCGAGAGCAATCGGGAAATTGAACTGCCGGCCGAAGAACAGAAAACCGTTGGCATGGGCGTATCTGCCCGCGATTTCCTTGACCTGATCGTTCAGGTCGAGGGCTGCTTCGATCTGTTCGGGCAACGCGTGTAGCGCTTCGATCACGCGAGTCCCTTCCGCTGTCGAAAGGTTGCGCATTCGCCCGAAGAGCAATCCGAGGAGCGTGAGAATAGTGAGCTGCGAGGTAAATGATTTCGTGGCCGCGACGCCAATTTCCGGCCCCGCGTGCATGTAAACGCCACCGTCGCTTTCGCGCGCGATCGTGCTAGCGACGTTGTTGCAAATTCCAAGGGTGCTAAAACCTTTGCGCCGGCTTTCTCGCAATGCGCCTAACGTGTCCGCAGTTTCGCCGCTCTGGCTGATGGCGAACACCAGCGTCTCAGCCGTCATGGGCGTGTTGCGATGGCGAAATTCGCTGGCGTAATCCACTTCGGTGGGAATGCTCGCCAGTCGCTCGATCAAATATTCACCGACTCTGGCGGCATGCAGCGCAGTGCCGCATCCGGTGAGAACGATTCGACCGACATCGCGCAATTGAGGCGGCGCCATGTTGAGGCCGCCCAGTTTTGCGGTGCATTCCTCGGGGTTGAGGCGGCCGCGCATCGCGTCGCGCACCGTGTTTGGTTGCTCAAAGATTTCCTTGAGCATGTAGTGGGGATAATCACCCTTGCCAACATCTTCGGCTGTGAACTCGACTTTGCTGACTGGATGCTCCGTGATGTCCCCAGCAAGCGAACTGATCTCGAATTTATCCGGTCCGGCCGCGACAACATCGAAGTCATTCAAATAAACCGCGTCACGCGTGTAAGCGACAATCGCGCTGACATCGCTGGCCAGAAAATTTTCGCCGTTGCCTACACCGAGCACGAGCGGACTACCGCGGCGCGCGCCGATCATGAAGTCCGGCACGTCAGCGTGAACAAGAGCGATTCCATACGTTCCGATCACTTGGCGAAGGGCGGCGCGAACGGCATCAAAAAGCCGCGCTTTTTTTCCCGGTGCGTCCACCGTGCTGGCGCACGAGTCGTTGTAGAGCTTTCCAATCAGATGCGCGAGAACTTCGGTGTCGGTGTCGGAGCGAAAATTCGCATCGCCGTCGCGGACGAGTTCATCCTTCAGCGCCTGATAATTTTCGATCACGCCGTTGTGAACCAGCGCCAGCTTGCCGCTCGCGTCGAAGTGCGGATGCGCGTTTTCGTCAGTTACTTTGCCATGCGTGGCCCAACGCGTATGGCTGATGCCCAGCGACCCTGATACGGGTAGCTTCCTGACTAGCTTTGCGAGCCCTGCGATGCGTCCCGCACATTTCCGCGTGTCCAGCTTGCCTCCATCAACGACCGCGAGTCCTGCTGAGTCGTAGCCGCGATATTCAAGGCGGCGCAATCCATCGAGCAAAATCGGCGTCGCGTGCGCCCGCCCGACGTAGCCAACAATTCCACACATGATTGTGGACTGTAGTTGCGCCTCCAGTTAGCCGCAAGATTGAGGCCGAAATGCAATCTGCGCTTTCAAAAAATTTGCCGCAAAACCGCAGATGCTGAGTTATTCATTATCCGCAATGCAGGCTCAGGCGCAGCGTGATTCGCTTCGGCAAAACTCAACCGAGAAAACGGTTGGGGCGTTGCCGCCGG
>DATFXC010000172.1:0-5442 GCA_035258625.1 Candidatus Udaeobacter sp.
TCGCATATCACTTCGGTCTGATGCTTTTAGGATTGGGCCGCACATCGACTGTCCCGACGTTTCTCAACCCGGTTGAAGCCGAGACTTCCGGAGGCCATTGATGAAAGGACTCACTCCTCTCTTTCTTGAACCAAGGAGCGGCGGTCTCCAGTCCGCCGAACTTAAGCCCACATGAAAGGCCTTGCTCCTCTCTTCATCGGAATCTTCGGCACGTTTGCGTTTTCGTGGGTCGGCCTCACGGTCATTCCCACCTGGCAAATAGGACATCTCAATCCTCAATCCGACGAAGACGGGACGGACATTTATCCGCGTCCACAATCGGGAATGTTCCAGCGAGGCGCACACGTTTATGCAGTAAACGGCTGCGTGTATTGCCATAGCCAACAAGTCCGCGCCGACTACATCGCCGACGATATCGAGCGAAAATGGGGGAATCGCCGCAGCGCGCCGCGCGATTACATTTTTCAACGTCCGGTATTTCTCGGAAAAATGCGAATAGGCCAGGACCTAGCAAACATTGGCGCGCGCGCACCCGCACCCGAGGAATCCCCGTCGCCAGCCGCAGGCGGCAGTCCTGCTGCAGCACCTGCGGGCCAAGGAGTGGCGGTCTTCCCGGCCGCCGTAGCCCCGCCGCAGGCGGCCAGTCCGCCGCCGACAGCCGCTTCGCCTTCACCCGCAGCCTCGCCCAAGTCCGCAGGTTCGCCTGCTGCAACAGCTCCCGCAGCTTCGCCTGTACCAAAAGCACCAACGAGCCCCGCGCCCGCTGCTGCTCCAACTTCGCCGTCTCCAGCCGCAGCCGCTGCGGCAAGCCCAAGTCCAGCTGGAGCAGCGAGCCCGCCGCCATGGCCGATCCAGACAGCCGGTCTACCGCCAATGTATTCTGCCGCGTGGCACCATGTGCATCTCTATGCGCCGCGCAGCATCAACCATGATTCAAACATGCCGGCGTACCGTTTCCTCTACGAAAAACGACGCATCGCCGGAGAGCGTTCTGCAGAGGCGTTACAACTTTCGGGCTCCGATGCGCCACCCGAAGGCTGGCAGATTGTTCCCACGTACGACGCAAAATGTGTTGTGGCTTATTTGATGGGGCTTAATCAATCCCATCCGTTGAAAGAAGTCAGATCAGTCGGAGGCGCGCCGCCGAGCGGCGGATCACCCGCGCCAGCTGTGCAGGGCGCTTCACCGCCACCGCCTGCTGCCCCAAAAAAATAACGCAATGAACGACGAACCCAAAACGCCGCCGCGGACAGGGCAGGGAATGGATTACGGCGAACAAGCCGACGTGCAACAAGTTCACGCAGCTGTGCAGCGCGAGAAACGCGAACCGCGCGTCGGTGCTGAGCCGCTCTCAATCTGGCTCATTGCGATCTACGGACTGGCGATTTTCTTTGGCGGCGCGTACCTCGGGCGTTACTCGGGAAATTTCACCAGCGGCGGACTTGATCCGATGGGTTCGCCACCAACACCCAAGAAAGCAGTGGCAGGCGGTCCGGCCGGCGGCGAGCAAGCCGAACTTTCGCCGCGCGACCGAGGCAAGAAAATTTTTGCGGCCAATTGTCAGACCTGCCATCAGGCCAATGGTCTTGGCGTGCCCGGCCAATATCCACCGCTTGCTGGTTCAGAATTTACGACCGGCGGATCGCGGCGGCCTGCGATGATTGTTCTCAAGGGTTTGCAAGGCCCGGTCACCGTTAAGGGCCAACAATACGGTACTGCTGTCATGCAACCGTGGGACAAGACGTTGACCGATCAAAAAATTGCCGACGTTCTCACATTCGAGCGCAGCGAGTGGGGCAACAACGCGAGCCCGGTCACAGCCGAGCAGATTGCCGCGTTGCGCAAAGAACTGGCTAGCCACGCTGAATCATTCACGGAACACGACATACTCGCCGTCCCAGATCAAGATCTTCCCGGTGGTCCAGCATCCGCAGGCGGCGCACCGCCCAAACCCGGCGAAGCCGCAAAACCCGGCGCGCCACCAAAACCCTAGCGCCAGTTTCGCGACAACACTTCTGCAAGGAACTCGGCCATATGTTTTGGCCGGAGATTCGTTAGGTCTACTTTATTAGAAGCATCGCCGGCACCGATCCATGACGTTCACTGAATCGCGCCCCATCAAAACTCTTGCAGCCTGGATATTCAAGTGTCTCCGGTGGCTGTTCGCTGGGATTGGATTTCTTTGTCGAGTCATGCTCATCGGGTGGGCCACTCTCGCGCTCTACTATTCAAATCTGCCATGGGCCTGGCTGCGACTGTCGCTGGCGGTGGCGTTTTTGGGGTTCGGTATCTGGGCCTTATGGGTGACGCGGAGACCGCGAATGTTTCTCGCCTTCGCAGGAGTATTTCTGAGCGTGCTTGTCTGGTGGCTTTGCATCCGCCCTTCGCATGATCGTCATTGGCGACCCGAAGTCGCGGTCATGCCTCGGGCGATCATTGACGGCGATCGAGTTCGCATCACCGGTTTTCGCAATTTCGAATACCGCAGCACGGATGATTTCACGGTGCGATATGAAGAACGCGAGTTTCTCATCTCGCATCTGATCTCGGTGGACTTCTTCGTGTCCTACTGGAAGCAGGGACCTGTGGGACACACCTTCCTGAGTTTTAACTTCGACAACGCTCTTCCTCTCTGCATCTCCATCGAAACAAGGCCGGAGGTCGGCGAAGGCTTCAACCCAATCGCGTCGCTATTCAAACAATTCGAGCTGATCTACGTCGTAGGTGATGAGCGCGACATTGTAGGTGTTCGCACCAATTACCGGAAGGAAGACGTGTATCTTTACCACATCCTGACATCTCCCGAAAATGCGCGTCGACTTTTTCTAGTGTACATTGATCGGATCAACAAACTCGCTGATCACCCAGAGTTTTACCATCTGCTCAGCAACAGTTGCACAATTAACATCGTGCGCTACGCGAACGCCGCTGGCAGGATCGGCAGATTTGATATCCGTCATCTCCTCAACGGTTTCATCGACCGCTACGTCTATAGCGCAGGACTGGTCGACAACACTTTGCCTTTTGACGAACTTCGCCGGCGTTCTCGGATCAATGAGTCCGCGCAGGCTGCCGGCGACGCTCCGGATTTCTCCCAGCGTATTCGCGCCTCCCTACCTTTTCCGGGACCTTGAGCATGACAACACGATCATTTTCTTCTACAGCAACAATGGCGCACGATCCCATGGCCCAAGCGCCAACTCGAACAAGTCGAACTGCGATGAATTTGCGAGTTGTCAATTGAGTGATCGGAGTGGCTTCGCCCTTCTCTAAACGTAGAGAATCTCGACAACCGGCTGAGGCGCGACTAGAATTCGTTCCGCGCGGGTCTTTAGGCCCGCGCGTTCTCCAGCGAATATCACGGGCGGCGGTGCAGGCTCCTTTTACGCGATGGGACGAACCAAGCCCCAAGGCGCCAAGCGAAAATGCAGGGCGGATCGGAGACAACCCAACCCGTAACGCACATTCCTATACTGCCGGATGAATCCACGTCGATCTTTCCCGCAATGACTTGGACATTCGCATTCGCGTCGACTGTGATCGGGCTCGCAGATATTCGCTCGATAGTGTTACCTCTAATCAACACATTAGAAGGAGCCGACAGCGTGGGACGCGTACCGTCGAAGATCCGCACGTTCTGAAAAAGCGTTACCCCTTTTGGGATCGGAATGCTAGGAGGCTGGCCCGGCACTTCTATGTCATAGTCTTGCCCCAGGCTCACCTCGCAAAGCGCGATTAACAGTAAAGCCAATACCGACGATGGGCACAGCAGGAGTTTCAACTTCGCGCAATTATTTGACGAATTGTTTCGTGCTATTTTTCGATCTGGACAATCATTGCTCATCGTTTGCATCGAAAACGCGTTTATCAGCGGCGTTTCGTTCTCCTTACCTTTCGCTGTGGATTTGATCCGACAAAAAATACTCTGACGAATCGGAGACGCAGTTTTGACCAACGGTCATTGGCATTCAATGAAGATTAAACAATTTTTGAAGTTAAACGAGCGCTTCTGCCAGCAATTCTGCCATGTGCTTCGGGTGTGCATTTGTCAGATCGGTAATCTGATGCCGGCAACTCGTGCCGGACGCGATGATTTCGGTGCCGGCCGTTGAACCCGAAAGCGTCCGGCGTTGATCGTCAATTTGGTCGAGCAAACGTTGCGCGATTTGCACTGAGAGATCGTATTTTTCTGCGAGCGCGCCGAATGCGCCTGCCATTCCGCAGCAGGCGGTGTCCAGGACAGTTGCCTTTGTGCCGGGCACACGTTCGGCCAGCCTCGCCATGAACGCCGGGTTGAGAATCGATTTCGCATGGCAATGCGGATGGATGGCTATCCCGCGACTGCGGGACTCGTGTTTGAAACGAATTGCGTCCGGTTCTTGCGCAAGTAAATCGTCCACGAATTTCTCGAACAGGAAACAGCGTGCGGCGATGCTTTCGGCGTTTTCGATTCTCAGCTCGCGATAATCTTCGACGAACATCGACCAGCAGGAGGGCTCGAGGAAGAGAATTGGAGCGGCAGAAAGTTGATAGTTGATAGTTGAGAGTTGAGAGAGGTTGTGTTTGGCGAGTTTTGCCGCAGCATCGAGGTTTCCCTGGCTGAATGCTGGGCGCCCGCAGCAGCGTCGATTTTTTACGAGCGCGACTTCGAAGCCGAGCGTTTCGAGTACTTTTACCGCAGCAATGCCGATGTGCGGCTCGTGATATCGAACAAAGGTATCGTCCCAAAGAATGACGGCGCCGCGGTTCTTCTGTAGCTGCGCTCTGTGACCGCCCCTACAGTTTTTTGCGAACCACTTGTCGAAGCGTTCACGTGCGTAATGTGGCAATGAGCGCCTCGCGGAGATTCCAATTGCTTTTTCCATTGCGACGCGAACGGGCTTGGAACCGAGAAGCCGATTTGTCAGCCTTGGCATAAAACATCCTAGTTTGCCTAACAAATCGACATTGCTGAAAACTCGTTGCTGCAACGGCAGGCCATCGCGGCGCCATCGGGCGTGAAGCGTTTCCGCCTTAAGCAGCGCCAGGTTCACGTTCGATGGACATTCCGGCGTGCAACCTTTGCAGGAGAGACAATTGCTTAGCGCGACATCGAGCTCGGTGGATTTCAGCGGGTCATGTCCATTTGTTCGCAGTTCGAGCGCAGCGCGAATGATATTGGCGCGGCCGCGCGTGGACATCACTTCATCATGTGTGGCGATAAACGTCGGACACATGATGCCGGTCTGTTTAAGACAGCCGCCGCAGCCGTTGCATTGCTCGAGGTTGCCGATGAACGACCGATCCTTGAACGCAAACGCGAGCGCCGGCTCGAATGGCAGTGTGAGCGGTCGCGCAAAATTTTCGCGCAGATAATTGTCGATCTTGTGCCGACCGTCGCTGAAAATTTTCCCAGGATTAAAGACGTTCTTCGGATCGAATATGCGCTTAATCTCGCGCAAG
>DATFXC010000173.1:0-3310 GCA_035258625.1 Candidatus Udaeobacter sp.
AGATCAACGCCGGGAAGGTTCAGTCCTTTGCGTGAGCGCAGCTCACCGCCAACAACAACTGTGCACTCCACGTCGTTTCCGACGACACGATTGACCACGAGTTGCACAAGACCGTCGTTCAGAAAAATTCGATCGCCCGGCTTCACCACGCGCGACAACTGCTCAAAGGTCGTCGAGGCGCGTTGCTCATTTCCAACGATGTCCCCACTCGTTAACGTGAAACGCGCACCCGGCAGAAGTTGAATTGGTTCCGGATCGATTTGTCCCAGCCGCAGTTTCGGTCCTGGAAGATCAGCCATGATTGCGACGCGCCGGCCGGTTTCGCGCGCTGCGTCGCGGATGCGCTGGATAACTTCTGCGTGCTTCGAAGGGCTGCCGTGTGAAAAATTCAACCGCGCGACGTTGAGTCCCGCGCGAATCAACCGTACTAGCATCTCGGGTGATTCCGAGGCAGGGCCGATCGTGGCGACGATCTTGGTCTTGTGCGCGGGAAGTACCGCGTTCATGAGGCGAACATTGTCTTACCACTCGCACGCGAATCGCTCGCTGCCTACTTCACGTGCACGGCTGCCTCCGCGAACGTGAGATACGAGCGCGGATCAGACATTTTCTACTATCCACTTCACTCGGCTGCGAAGTAACCGGAATCAGCAATTGGCTTCCGGACCACAACATAGTCGGTGACAATAACGGTTGTGCCCGGTTTCATTTCATTGGCAAGCTTGTCAGCGAAGTCCGGACTGAAGTGCAATCTCGATGCCAGCGCGTCAGCGTCCACCGACCGGCCTGCGCTGGTTACGCGCATCCATCGCGCCTCTTCGTGTTTAGGTGTGAATCGGCTGGGTTTTCCAGTGGTCCCTTCGAGCATGGTAAAAACGTGGTCCCCGAGCTGATCACGCCCATCGATCTCAATCGCCGCACGTCCGATCGGATTACCATTGCGATAGATGTACATTGCACGATCGGCTGAACTAATAACGATCGTGATTGGACCTTCGAGGCTTCGCTCGGGGCGCCAATCGTAGTCGTTCTTATCCAGCGGACGCAGCATCCCCGGTGTGAAATCCGTCGGCGCCAGGATCAGACCCGGATTTGAGGCGAGGCGCGGTACCGGCGTTTTGCCATCACCGATGATGACCGTCCCTCCGCGATTGGTTGTGGAGAAGAGCAACTGAGAGAAATCATAGGGAAGACGAACACAGCCGTGGCTGGCGGCGTAGCCCGGAAGCTGGCCGGAGTGCATAGCGATGCCTGTCCAAGTAAGTCGCTGCATGTTAGGCATCGGCGCATCGTTATATTTCTTTGAGCGATAGGTTTGCTGCTTCTCCAAAATCGTGAAAACGCCGCCTGGGGTGTCGTGGCCTTTAGAGCCACTGCTCACGCTGGAGCGGCCGATGAGAATCCCATTGCGATAGACGTGCATCGTCTGCTCCGGAATGCTGACAAGGATCATGAGCGGCCCCTGGGGCGAAATTTCAGGATGCCACCAGTACTCGCCCGGCTTAAGCGTTCCGGTTGGTTTACCAGTAGGCGTACCTTTGGTGTGAAATGATGGCTTCTCCATCGCCTGAGAGGCGGTGAGGAGGCCAATTGAAATGGCAAGAATGGTCAGGAATTTCATAATGTGATTTGAGGGCAAAGTATTACTACAGAAAAGCTTTCGTTCAACATAGGCGGACTGCTCGAAGCACTGGAGAAAATCTGATTCAAGTTTTCCTGATCGCCGGTCCGGTTTCTCTGAGGAAAACGGTCAGAATTAACGCGACAATAATTCCGTAGAGCAACGGCTTAAATCCAGCCTGGTAGTGTGCCAACGCAAGACTCGTATCGCCCTCGGGCATTTCGACGAGCCGCGCTCCGAATACGGGGCCGAGCAAGGCACTGAAAGTAAAATTAATAAAATTGATTACGCCGGTGGCTGTGCCGCCCAACTCTGGCGGATTCGCTTCCTTGATAACGGTGTACGGCAGCATCGCCGCGCCCGAAGCGATTCAAATCAGGATTCCGACGGTATGACCGCGAAGAATTTCCGGGTTGCCGAATAAGACCCAGGTCACCACGGCTAGCAGCATGATGGTGCCACCGAAGATCACCGGCTTGCGGCGACCCAGCCGATCGGAAATGAAGCCCAGCAACGGACAACCAATCATCCAGCCGATAGGAACACTCGCGGCCAACGTGACTGCCGCTTGGAATTCGCGCCCGCGCGCTTCCTGGAGGAAGCGAACACCCCATGTCATTCCGAGAATCGTGGTTGGAATACCTTGTTGCATGACCCGAAAGTGTCGGCCATGCGGATGGTGCTTTCGAAGAAGGTTACGTGACATGGGCGAGCGGTTGTGTAAACCTCGTGCCGCCAATGAAACCCTCGGGCGCGGGGGAACGCCATGTCAGCTCAACAAAGGGAGCATTGCCGTGCGCACGACGGCAAAGAGGAAGACAGCCACAGCAAAAGCAAATGCTAGGACGCGCACGCGGCGTTGCTTAAACCTGCTCGCAGCATTCGCGAAAAACAATACTGCTGCGAACAACACGGTGTTGGCGAGATATTGGCCTGAAACGCTGCCGGCGACGCCTGCTTCCCGCTGACTGTCAGCAGCCTTTGCGGTCGCCTCGGTGGCTTCGCGCGTCCCCGGTGTTTCATAGAGCCTGGGCACAAAAGGATGCGGATCTGCATTTGGATTTTCGAAAGGCTTCTGTGCCAGCCACGCATCGTAAGCATTGCGCAGCTCGGGAGGAAAGCGTTCAACGTAAAACTTCACCAGGTTCTCGTTGCCCGCCTGATGCGCAGCAAGCGCTTGCATGAACATGCCGGTGTGAATGGTCGCCTGCTGCATACCCTGGACCCTCAACAACCCCGCTTTTCGTTCCAGCGTGTTGAACTCGTTCATCAGCCGATTACTCTTTCGAGTCCACGCCGCTGACTCGAATGAGCACCAGGCAGTGCTGAGTGTCGCCAGCGCCATTAGCAAAGCCGCAACGGGCTCCACCCACTTTTTCTTTTCTGCAGGCTCTCTGTCTGACGCCGCCGGCGCATCGGATTGCGTTTTCATGCGATCAGGCCTGGCTCCTTTCGTCCGCGCGGTAAAGAACGCTTTTGCTTACGACGATAAAGAAAAATGCGGTGGAGAGACCGAACATCAGAATTCCTGTGAAGCCCTCGATAGGGCCGAGCATACGCCATTCTTTCGGCAACACGAGATCGCCGTACCCGATAGTGGCGTAGGTAACCGCCGAAAAATAGAACGACGACTCGAAATTCGGCAAACATTTCGCCAACCAGAAAAAGAGGGCCCACACTGCGATCGCA
>DATFXC010000174.1:0-7869 GCA_035258625.1 Candidatus Udaeobacter sp.
TCTGTGGATCGGACTGGTCTTTGCGGCGTTGTTCGTTGCCGCAGCAATCCGGCAGCGCCGTTATCGCGGCCCACTCTGATTCGGACACTTCAATTCATTCAAAACAAAACCAATCATGAAAATAACCATAATTGTCACCGCTTGTTCATCGTTGTTTGCAGCGTCGCTGTTTGCCTCATCTTTGCAGGAACAGAACAAGGCAGTCGCGAGGCGCGCCTTCGAGGAGATCCTTAGCCAGGGACGCTTCGAACTCGCGGAGCAGCTTTACGCGAAGGATTTCGTGAACCACGGGATCCATCGGAATGCCAGTTTGGAGGAGGACCAGGCGGCGCTGAAAGGATGGCACCAGGCATTTTCCGACATAGCGATTGTGCCTGAGAAGTTGATCGCGGAAGACGACCTGGTCACGATCTACTGGATCGCTCGTGGTACCAACACCGGGACAGGCAACGGCCTCCCAGCAACAGGAAAAAAAGCGGAGTTAGCTGGCATTACCATCTGGCGAATCGTCGATGGCAAAATCAAAGAGGAATGGTCTGCGTTTGATCAGCTTTCAATGATGCAACAGCTCGGGTTACTCCCGACTAACAAGTAGGCAACACAGCGTTCGATTTTCAGATGCATCACACAATTTCGATCGCTTCGCTGTCACAATTTACGCCCGCCAGATTCTTGACCACACCTGACCCTAGATCGGATTGATCTTCGCACCCGGATTTGTCATCGCAGCGATTCGACTATGCCCTTGTCGCGGACCTATTTGATTCGCAGATGTTCGATTCAAAATCCCAAAAAGGAACAACCCAATGAACGAAACCACGAAGCAAGCAAGAATTGCAGGATTACTTTATTTATTAGCCAGCATTCCAGCTCCGTTTGCACTCATCTACGTGCCTAGCAAGCTAATTGTCTTGGGAGACGCAACTGCGACCGCCAATAACATTCGCGCTTCTGAGACACTTCTCCGGCTCGGGGTCGGATGCGACCTGATTGGCTCAATTATTTTTATTTTTGTAGTCCTGGCCCTCTACCGCTTGTTCAAACCGGTGAGTGAGGGCCACGCGTTTGCGATGGCGACATTGCTCTTAATCTCAATGCCGATCTCGTTCTTTAGCGTAATCAACGAACTCGGTGCGCTGATTGTGGTCAAGGGCGGCAATTTTCTGGCGGGATTCGATCAACATCAGCTCGATACCTTGGCCTACTTATTCTTTCGTTTGCGCAACCAGGGAATTCTCATCGCTCAAATCTTTTGGGGGCTTTGGCTGTTTCCGTTCGGAATATTGGTCATTCGATCTGGTTTCATTCCTCGTTTCATCGGCTACTTGCTTTTCATTGCCGGCTGCGGCTACGTAGCCGATTCCTTCACAGCACTGCTCCTTCCGGCCTATCGGCAATCTGTCGGTCAGGTCGCCGGGGTTCTTGAGGTTGCTGAGTTGTCGATAATCCTGTGGCTCTTGATCTGGGGTGCGAGAGTGCCCGCGGCGGTTCCACCTGGAGATGCCCAACCAGCTGCCACAGCGCTACCGCAACCATGATGCAATCAAACACAGAACTGTTACCACAGTTCAAAGCCAGAGTCGCCGGCGCTTTGTGGTGGCTTTGCATCATATCAGGCATGGCGGGTTTCGTTGTCGGGGCTCCGCTCATCGTGGCCAACGACGCGACGGCTACGGCGGTCAACATTCTGGCAAAGGAATCATTGTTTCGTTTCGGATTTGCCGCCGATCTCGTTAGTGGCCTGTCTTATGTCGGAGTGACAGCCTTCATCTATTACTTGCTGAAACCGGTCAGTAGAAGTTTGTCGCTGGTGGGGGCGTTCTTTGGTCTGGCTGGAGTCGCGATCGGAGGCGCGTCGTGGGTCATCCATCTCACGCCTTTGCTTTTCTTGCATAGTGATCAGTACCTGACCGCGTTCACAACGAGTCAGTTACAAGCGATGTCGTTGGCCGCTCTCAAACTTCAGGCGCAGGTGTTTCCCATCGGCATGGTATTTTTTGGAATCCAGTGCATGTCGATTGGATATCTTGTTGCGCGATCGACCTTCCTGCCGCGGATCCTGGGCGTACTTTTGGCGATCGGCGGGACGTGTTATGTAATCGTCTCCTTTGCTAGCTTCCTGGCACCGTCGCTTGGACCGCATCTTGTGCCGTTCCTCATGCCCGTCGCGCTCATCGGGGAAGGAGCGCTCGGTGGGTGGCTTCTCGTCAAAGGCGTGAACGTTCAACGTTGGAATGAGCACGCTTCGTTAGGCTGATGAAGCTAAAGGCAATTCTAAAGTGGATCGTTCGACTGCTTTTGCTCGCGCTTGTCATCGCGTTCGTCTGGGGATTTATCGCTTACTGGACTTCGACCAACGATTGCAATCGCAACGCGTCTGCTCCGACTAATCTCATGAAGGCGATACGGTACTGCGAATACGGCGTCGCCAACGTTAAGCTTCAAGACGTTGAAAAGCCTGTTCCGAACGATGATCAGGTCCTGATTAAAGTTCGAGCGTCTTCACTCAACGCGTTTGATGCCGGCGTGATCCGCGATTCGTGGCTTGTTCGCTTGTTCTTCGGATTGCGCAAACCAAGAGACACGCGCCTTGGCCAGGACGTCGCCGGCCAGGTGGAAGCAGTCGGCAAAAACCTAACGCAATTCAAACCGGGCGACGAAGTGTTCGGCCTCTGTCGCGGCGGTCTGGCCGAGTATACATGCACTCGCGAACGAGCATTGGCCGCGAAGCCGCCAAACGTCACGTTTGAACAAGCAGCCTCTCTCCCGCTGGCTGGATCGGTCGCGCTGCAAGGTCTGCGCGAGGGAAAGATTCAGCCCGGGCAGAAGGTTTTAATTAACGGCGCGACCGGAGGCGTCGGAACTTTTGCGGTGCAAATCGCCAAATCTCTCGGCGCAGAAGTCACGGCGGTTTGCAGCACGCGGAATGTTGATGTTGTCCGATCAATCGGCGCCGATCACGTGATCGATTACACAAAAGAAGATTTCACGAAGAGCGACCAGCGTTACGACGTGATCTTCGATAATGTTTGCAATCATTCCTTTGCCGAACGCCGTCGCGTGTTAAATCCCAAAGGCATCTGCGTTTTGGCCGGCATTGGCGGATCTGGAGTGACAAGCGGTCAGGCCATAGGACGCATCGCTAGTAACATTTTTACCGTGCGTGCATTGTCATCGTTCATGAATCACAAGTTCACCGTGTACGGTATCAAGACGAGCAAACCGGATCTCATCATGCTGGGTGACCTGACGCAGACAGGAAAGCTCAAACCAGTCATCGAGCGGACTTACAAACTAGACGAGGCGCCTGAAGCTTTCCGTCAACTCGATGCAGGGCACGCGCGCGGGAAATTAGTAGTAACTGTCCCCTGATATGGAACCTAATTTCGAAAACGGCAGAGATATCAAGTCACTCAAGAAACAACCCAGGCGTGCGGCGATCCTGTATTTCCTCAACGGTCTCCCGGCTCCTTTCGCGCTTCTTTATGTCCCGAGCGTGCTGATCGTTCGCGGGAACGCAGCAGCTACCGCCAACAATGTCCGCAACTCTGAGACCTTCCTCCGCTCCGGAATGGCGGGCGAGCTGTTCTCCGCAACGCTCGTAATTTTCGCCGTCCTGGCTTTCTACACGTTGTTCAACGCCGTGAGTGGGAAATACGCCCGGGCCATGCTGGTCCTGATGCTGATTTCGGTTCCTATTTGCTACGTCAATGTCCTGAACGATCTCGCCGCGATCACATTCGCGCGTGGCCCCGAGTTCTTATCCAGCTTCGCTCAGCCTCAGCGCGACGCCTTCGTCCTATTCTTTCTCCGCTTGCATAACCAGGGACTTGCCCTCGCTCAAATCTTCTGGGGCCTTTGGCTCTTTCCTTTCGGCATCGCTGTGATCAGGTCCGGCTTTATCCCCCGTTTTGTGGGCATCGCTGTCATGATTGCGGGCTTCGGCTACCTGATCAGCTCCTCAGTTTCTCTTTTTCTGCCCGCGTCCGCGCAGGGCATTGGCCAGCTCGCTATGATTCTCGGAGTTGGGGAACTGGCGTTCTTCTGGCTTTTGATCTGGGGCGCTGAACCTCAACCCGGAGCGACTGTGAGGAAATAAAATGACAACCAGTAACATCGACAATTCACAACGCACAGCCGCGAAAGTCGCCGGGGTCGCGGGCTTGCTCGCGTTCGTCCTCGTGGTCTTCGGCAATTATGTTTTGCTCGAGCCGCTTGTCATTCCGCGCAACGCCGTTGACACCGCGCGCAACATTCTCGCACACCAAACGCAATTTCGGTTCGCGCTCGCGTGTTTCATCACATATGACATAGGCGGCATTGTCCTGCTCACGTCCCTTTATGTCATTTTCGCGCCGGTGAACCGTGGTCTCGCATTGGCTGGTGCGCTGTTCCGCCTTGTCTTCGTGATGCTATGGTTAGTTGCTCCACTTAACTCCCTCAGTGCTCTTCGACTCCTGAGCGATGCGACTTACTTACAAGTTTTCGAACCTGATCGCTTGCAAGCGCTCGCACGCGCGCAAATCGCAGCCAGCTTCGACGATTACTATGTCGGCCTGCCGTTTTTCGGCTTGGCCGCGACCGTTTGCGCGTGGCTGTGGTTCAAGTCCGGTTATATCCCGAAAGGATTGTCGATCTTCGGTGTAATCGCGTCCGCGTGGTGCGTGCTCTGCGCCTTCATCTACCTCATTTTGCCCACCTTCAACAAAGTCGTGAACGACTACATTTTCGATTCGCCGATGGCCATCTTTGAACTCGTGGTCAGTTTTTGGCTTTTGTTTAAGGGATTACAGCCATCCAGAATAGCGACGGCAGCTCACCGCCCTTGAGCATACGCGGCATTAGAAATCTTTATCACCAAACCTTCACATTAACTCCCATGAAAATACCTATTGTTGTTATCAGTTGTTTATTCCTGCTTGCAGGTGTCGCTTGTGCATCCTCGTTGCAGGAACAAAACAAGGCACTTGCAAAGCGCGCATTCGAGGAACTCCTTAGCAAAGGAAAATTTGAACTCGCTGAACAACTTTACGCCAAAGACTTCGTCAATCACGGTCTTCATCGCGATATCCGCCTGGAGGAAGACCAAACGGCTTTGAAAGGCTGGCACCAGGCGTTTCCTGATATATCAATCGTACCCGAGAAGTTGATCGCCGACGGTGACCTGGTTGCGGTGTATTGGATTGCGCGTGGCACCAACACCGGCACGGGTAACGGTTTGCCCGCAACCGGGAAGAAAGCAGAACAGGCCGGGATTACTATCTGGCGGATCGTGAACGGCAAAATAAAAGAGGAGTGGTCTGCATTTGATCAGCTTTCGATGATGCAACAACTGGGACTGCTCCCCAGTCAAAAACCGACCGAGGCTAATGAGTCCGATGCAACTAACAAGAAGAATGAATGAAGTAAGAATCATGAACGAAAAACCCAAAGCAAAGCGCCCTGGTAAGAGATGGAAGCGCATCGTTAAATGGACTCTGGGCACGATTGTTGCCGTGTTGACCCTTTGGGGCTTTGTCGCCTACTGGACGTCTACCAACGACTGCGACCGCAACGCGGCTAATCCTGCCAATCCCATTAAAGCTGTTGTGTATTGCGACTATGGGATAACGAATCTCAAGCTTCAGGAGATCGAAAAGCCGACGCCGGCTGACGATCAGGTCTTGGTCAGAGTTCGCGCGGCATCGTTAAATCCGCTCGACGGACATTTCGTTCGAGGGATGTGGCTGGCGCGATTAATGGGCGGTGGCCTGCGCAAGCCAAAGGATACGCGGTTAGGTGTTGATTATGCGGGAACCATTGAGGCAGTTGGCAAAAATGTCACGCGGTTCAAAGCTGGCGATGAAGTCTTCGGCGCACGCAACGGCTCGCTTGTTCAGTACATCTGCGCACGCGCCGATCGGGCGGTCGCGCTAAAGCCTGCCAACATGACATTTGAACAGGCAGGATCTGTCGGCGTGGCGGCAATCACCGCATTACAGGGTTTGCGCGACATAGGACACCTTCAGGCAGGGCAGAAGGTGTTGATCAACGGCGCGTCTGGAGGCGTCGGCACTTTCGCGGTGCAAATTGCGAAGTCGTTTGGCGCCGAGGTGACCGGCGTCTGCAGCACTCGCAATCTCGATCTTGTTCGCTCAATCGGGGCGGATCACGTGATCGATTACACTAAAGAGGATTTCACGAAGGGCGACCAGCGTTACGACGTGATTTTCGACAACGTGCAGAACCACACGTTTTCCGAGCGTCGGCGCGTTTTAACTCCAAGTGGCATTTGCGTCCTCGCCGGCCTCGGCGGAGCGGGGTGGCACGAGGATACATTGAAACATTTGCTCCGATCCTTTACCACGCCGCTGATGTCGAAATTCACAAACCAAAAGTTCAGTTTTTTCATTGCGCAACTCAACCACCAGGACCTGGCGTTGCTCGGGGATTTGATGCAATCAGGAAAAGTTACGCCGGTTATCGACAGAACTTATAAGGGCCTCGGCGAGATAAGGGACGCACTTGCGTATCTTGAACAAGGCCACGCCCGAGGAAAAGTTGTAATCACAGTGGACTAACAATAGACCTATAGAGTAACGACAAAGGAGAAACATGAGAGTCCTAAAGCGCGTACTAAAGTGGATTACAGGCGCAGTGTTGGTTCTGCTGTTGGTGGCGTTCATCGTCGTATTTATCGCCTACTGGAGATCGACGAACGAGTGTGGCCACACCGCTGCTCCGACTAATCCGATAAAAGCGATCGTTTACTGCGATTATGGAGTTGCCAATCTTAAGCTGGAGGAAGTTGAAAAGCCCGTCCCGAATGACGACCAGATCTTGGTAAAGGTTCGCGCAGTTTCGGTTAATCCGTACGACTGGCACTTCATCGAAGGCACGCCCAAGTTCATGCGGGCAATGATCGGCGGATTGCGCAAACCAAAAGACATACGTCTGGGCGTTGATTTTGCCGGTACTGTCGAAACCGTCGGCAAGAACGTCACACAGTACAAACCCGGCGACGAAGTATTCGGCGGAAGCACCGGTGCGTTCGCGCAGTACCTGTGTCGTCGCGCAACCGGATCAGTGGCGCCGAAACCGGTGGGCCTCACGTTTGAGCAAGCGGCGTCGATCAACATTGCCGGCATCACGGCACTCCAGGGTGTTCGTGACAAAGGAAAAGTTCAGCCCGGGCAGAAGGTTTTGATTAACGGTGCGTCAGGTGGTGTCGGCACGTTCGCGGTGCAAATCGCCAAATCATTTGGCGCAGATGTGACAGGCGTCTGTAGTTCACGCAATGTCGATCTCGTCCAATCGCTAGGTGCGGATCACGTGATCGATTACACCAAAGAGGATTTCACGAAGGGCGACCAAAAGTACGACGTGATTCTCGACAACGTCGCAAACCATTCATTATCCGAATGCCGGCGCGTATTAACGCCAAACGGCATTTACGTCATGATCGGCGGCGGCGGCGCGAACGAGCAAGGCTTCCTTGGAGCACTTGGTAAAGCGTTGAACGCCGCGGTGTATTCTCGATTCGTCAAACAGAAAATGGGCATGATGATGGCGCAGCCGAGCACCCAAGACCTCACGCTCCTCGCTGAAATGGTGCAGTCGGGAAAATTGAAGACGGTCATCGACCGAACGTATAAATCGTTGAGCGAAGTTCCAGACGCGATCCAATATCTCGAGGAAGGCCACGCGCGAGGGAAAGTGATCATCACTGTGGAATAACATCCATTTTTTCCCCTTCCTGTCATTCCGAGCGAAGTCGAGGAATCTCTGATTAGTCGCGTTAAAAGACCTCGCTTTCGCTTACGGCATGTGATTTTAATCTAACGCAAATGAAGGTCGCGCACTTTCTCGTTTTGACCTTTCTTGCTGGTT
>DATFXC010000175.1:0-2175 GCA_035258625.1 Candidatus Udaeobacter sp.
TTATCTCGGCTCGATGCCCTACACCGACCGGCTCGACTATTTTTGTTCGATGACCAACAACTGGGCCTACGCGCTCAGTGTGGAGAAACTCGTCGGAATCGAAGTTCCCGAGCGCGCCGAGTTTCTGCGCGTTATTCTCGCCGAGCTGACGCGGTTGCAGAATCACGCCTCGCTGCTGGGTTTTTTGCTCAGCGACATGGGCGCGTGGGGCACGCCCCTCATGTACGCGTTTCGCGAGCGCGAAAAAATTCTCGACCTTTTCGAGTCGTTATCCGGTTCGCGGATGATGTGCGACTACATGCGTTTCGGCGGCTGCCGTGTAGACGCGAACGATGAGTGGCTGGCCCGGGCAAAGGAGATTGTCGATCGTTTCCCGAAATTTCTCGACGAATTCGAGGAACTCATTCTGGGTAACGAGATCGTGATCGGCCGCACCCAAAATGTCGGCAAACTTTCGGCCGAACTGGCGATCAACGCAGGCATCACAGGTCCGATGTTGCGCGCGTGCGGCGTGAATTACGACGTTCGCAAAGTAGACGGCTACGGGTTCTATCCGCGGTTCAAATTCCGGATCCCCCTTGGGGAACATGGCGACACGTACGATCGCCTGATGATGCGGGCGTTGGAGATGCGCGAGAGCGTGGAGATCCTGAAGCAGGCGTTCACGCAAATTGCACCTGGCCCAATTGTGAATCCAAAAGTAAAAGTGCGCGCATTTCGTCCGCCAGTTGGCGAAGCGTACGGTCGAATCGAAGGACCAAAAGGTGAGCTCGGATTTTATTTGATCAGCGACGGCTCTCCAAACCCGCATCGTTACCGCGTTCGTCCGCCGAGTTTCATCAATCTCACCGTGCTTGAGGACCTGTGCCTCGGTCACACTGTAGCTGACGTGATGGTAATTCTTGGCAGCGTCGATATCGTAATGGGAGAAGTGGATCGATGATTGGCACAGGCATACTCAAGGGAATGGCGGTCACCGCCCGAAACTTTGTCGGCAGTTATTTTGAGAAGGAACGCCTGATCACGGTGCAGTATCCGGAGGAGCGCAGTCCTCTTCCGGAGAACTATCGCAATTTCCCGTTTCTCATTTATGACAGCAACGATCCCCACGCGGGCCTGCGCTGCGTGGCGTGCAAGATTTGCGAGAAAGAATGTCCGCCGCAGTGCATTTACATCGTCAAAAGCGACGATAAAAAGCCCGATTACATGGGCAAACCGCAGTTTTACCCAAAGGTGTTCGACATCGACATCTCGGTTTGCATGAGCTGCCAGATTTGCGTCGAGGTGTGCCCGTTCGAGGCGATCAAGATGGACAAGGAATTCGAGCTAAGTCAGCGCGAGCGGTTTAATCACTTGCTTCTACGCAAAGAGCAACTTTCGAAATCGAACGGGTATTATCACAAAATCCACCCGGTCGAAGCAGACGCAGTGGATAAAAATCTCGCGGACGCAGCGGCCGCGGCCGAGGCGAAGAAGAAAGCTGCGGTTGAAGCAGCAGCGAAAGCCGCAGCAGCGAAGGCAGCGGCGGCTGGAACCGCTGAGGTGAAACCAGCCGCAGGCGGTCCATCGCCGTCGTCTGCTTCTTCCTGAAATCTGCCGCCGCGCGAGTAGAATCACGCCGCTGGAATGTTCTCGCGCGCATACCGAAGCGCGCGCGCCATCCAAACAAGCTCGTTCAGGAATTTCTCCACGCGACGGGTGTAAGTTGGATCGGTAATCTTGCCGGTCGCTGGATCGAAGAGCTTTCCTGCCGTGCCGAAATAGACATCCCAGAAAATCGTGACCAGGCCGAGCTCGCGCAGCACCGGGAGCAAACTCTCGATCATACGCGCGCCGCCGAACGGACCAGCCGACACGCCACAGACGCCAACCGCTTTGTGAACGTACTCCTTCAGGTTTGTATCGAGCACATGTTTTAACAGGCCTGGGAAACTGTGATTGTATTCCGGCGCTACGATGATCAGGCCGTCGGCGCGGTCGACCGTGGCGCAGAACTGGCTGTCCTTTAGCGCTTCGCCGGCGTCGTCCATGCGAATGGGAATTTTCCTGATGTCGATCAATTCCGTTTCAATATCCCTGCGTTTCGATACTTCACCGAAAACGAAATTGGCTGCAGGTTCGGTTAGACGGCCCTGTCGCGGGGTGCCGATAATGACCGGGAGAAAAACGGGTCGG
>DATFXC010000176.1:0-13632 GCA_035258625.1 Candidatus Udaeobacter sp.
GTCCAAAAGTTTCCGCCTGCATGCGTTTAATTCGGCAAGCTCATCGAACGGCGCGATGTGCGCTCGTTCACGCTCGTATGTGAACTTTACGTATTGGCTCACGGCGCGCACTCGGGAAAAGCCGATCGAATGCTTTTCTCATTTGCTTCGCAAACGCCGCGCTCGGTGATCAGCCCGGTCACCAAATGCCTCGGTGTCACGTCAAACCCGTAGTTCGCGGCAGGACTTTCATCCGGCGCAATTCGCACCGCAATATGTTGCCCATCAAACCAGCCGTCGGCGTTTTTGATTTCTTTTGCGCCGCGTTGTTCGATCGGAATTTCCTTTAATCCGTCCCGCATTTTCCAATCGATCGACGACGAAGGCAGCGCAACGTAGAAAGGAACATCGTTGGCCTTCGCTGCCAGCGCCTTCAGATATGTGCCGATCTTGTTTGCCACATCTCCCGTGTACGTGGTGCGATCGGTCCCGACAATTACCAGATCCACTTCGCCGCGTTGCATCAAATGGCCCGCCGCGCTGTCTGCGATCACGGTGTGTGGCACGCCATGCTCGCCCAGTTCCCACGCGGTAAGTTTTGAGCCCTGGTTTCTGGGTCTTGTCTCAGTTACCCACACATGCAACGGCAATCCGCCGTCATGCGCGGCGTAGATTGGCGCAGTCGCTGAGCCGTAATCAACGAATGCGAGCCAGCCCGCATTGCAGTGAGTAAGCACATTCACCGCCTTGTTGCGCTTCGTTTCCGCGATTTTCCGAATGATCGCCAAGCCGTGCTGCCCAATCATCCGGCAATGCTCCGCGTCTTCATCTGCAATCAAATCGGCCGTGCGCCGCGCCAACTCGATCTTTTCGCCCGCCGTTTTTCCGGCAGCGATTTTCTGTAGCTGGCGCTCGATCGCCCAGGAAAGATTTACCGCCGTCGGCCTTGTTGCCCTGAGCTGATCCGCAGCGCAAACCATATGCTCATCGAATGAATCTCGCCGCGCACCTTCGAGCGCCGCCAGATACATTCCGTATCCTGCGCTCGCACCGATCAATCCCGCTCCGCGCACATGCATTTCGCGAATGGCCGTCGCCATCTCATCGACGGTGCGAGCTTCTTCAATCACAAAATCGTGCGGCAAAAATCGCTGATCGATCAGCTGCACCACGCGTTCATCGTCCGGCTTACGCCAGATGGTCCGGAAATGTTTGCTGCCAACTTTCACAACTTGAAACTCATCAGATGCTCAACGTCCTAGACATCAATTCCCATCGGCACCGCCCCGGGAATATCCTCCCAGCCGGCGCGCTTCCAGAATTCAGCACCGCCGAGATTGTAATCGGCCACCAGGATAATGGCGCGTACGACGCCAACACGGCGTAGTCCGTCCAGGCATTCCTGCACCAGACGCTTACCCAGTCCGTATCGTCGATAGGTTTGATCAACAGCTAGATGATAAATGTGTCCGCGGCGTCCGTCGTGACCGCACATTGCGACGCCAACAACTGTCGATCCGTCAATTGCCACCCTGCTCAGCCCCGGATTGCGCGCTACAAATTGAGCGACGCCTTCTCTGTCGTCGCCCTCGGCAACCTCCAGACCTTCCACTCGTTGCCAGAGCCGAAGCACCGCGTCGTAATCGTCGATCGAAAATTCTCGAGTAACGATCTTGCCACTCATCTTGTGTTTACGATTCTAGCACTGTAATGACACGGTGCTTTCATCTTAGCTGAGCAGTTTTCAACCAAAACAAAGGTTTCGGCATTCGTCACAATTATGAAATGTAAATTCGCACTTTGTGTCTTGGTAATGATGGTCACTCTGAACGCGAATGCGCAGTCGAAACCTTCCGCCAGTTTGATTGTAACTAACGCCGCCGTTTACACGGTAGATAAACAGCATCTAAAAGCCGAAGCAGTGGCTGTAATCAAAGAGCGCATTGTGGCCGTCGGCTCGAAGACTGACATTGATTTGTGGCGCGGTCCGCAAACCAAAGTGATCGACGCTGGCGGCAAACTTTTGTTGCCCGGATTTAACGATGCGCACGTGCATTTCGTTCAAGGTGGCGCACAGCTCGATCAAGTTCAGCTTACTGATGCCGCAACGCCGAAGGAATTTGCGAAGCGCATGGCGGCCCAGGTCAAAAAGACTCCGAAGGGCGAGTGGATTCTGGGCGGCCGCTGGGATGAAACCAAATGGCCCAAGCCGGAGCTTCCGACGAAAGATCTCGTGGACCCGGTCACTGGCGCCACTCCAACTTTCGTGGAGCGCTACGACGGGCACGAGGCGCTCGCCAACTCGGCAGCGTTGAAGTTAGCCGGCATTAACGCCAAAACGCCGGATGTTCCCGGCGGAGTCATCGTGCGCGATGCAAGTGGAAATCCCACTGGCATTTTGAAAGATGCGGCAATGGCACTGATCTACAAGGCGATTCCGCCGATGACGCCTGGACAGCGGATCCGCGCTGCTCGCGGCGCCTTGAAACATGCAGCATCGCTGGGCATAACGAGTGTGCAGCACATGAATCCGGAGTTTGCCGATGTGGCTGCGTATTCCGAATTAGCTGAAAAAGGTGAGCTCACCACGCGCATGTACGCGGTGCCGATGGAAACGGACTGGCGCGACCAGGCTAAGGTTGGCATTCGTCACGCGTGGGGTTCCACTTATCTCCGACTCGGCGCAGTGAAAGGCTACGCTGATGGCTCGTTAGGCTCACGAACCGCTTACATGTTTGAGCCGTTTGCCGATGATCCCGGCAACCATGGCCTGTTGAGCGACGAAATGCATCCGCCCGGGGTCATGCGCGACCGGCTAATGCAGGCCGACGCCGCTGGACTACAACTGCGTGTTCACGCCATCGGCGACCGCGCGATCTCCATGATGCTCGACATTTTCGGCGATATCGAAACGGAGCACGGCTACCATGATCAGCGTTTTGCCATCGAGCACGCGCAGCACATGGCGCAAAAAGATTTCGAGCGCTTCGCAAAGCTCCATGTAATCGCTTCGATGCAGCCTTATCACGCAATCGACGACGGCCGCTGGGCAGAATCACGCCTCGGTCACGATCGCGCGCGCTATAGCTACGCGTGGCGCAGCTTCCTCGATAATGGCGTGACGCTCGCATTCGGCACCGATTGGCCTGTCGCTCCGCTTGATCCAATGGTGGGACTTTACGCCGCAGTCACGCGCGCCACGCTGGATGGGAAGAATCCCGGCGGCTGGATTCCGGAGGAAAAAATCACGCTGCCGGAAGCGGTGGAAGCCTACACTATGGGCGCGGCATTCGCCGAATTTCAGGAGCGAGACAAAGGCTCCATCACACCGGGCAAACTCGCCGACATGGTGATTCTCAGCGACAACATTTTTGACCTGAAACCGGAAGCCATTCGTAACGTGAAAGTGAAAACCACCATCGTCGGCGGCAAAGTGGTGTACGCCGGGCAGTGAGGTTGCGTCAAATAAATCAGCTCTCTCGCGACTTAAGATGCGATCGCATAAGCTTTTTCTGGTCATCGTCGCAGTCATCAGCTCGGCCGCGCTTTTCTATTTCGGCACTGGCCTGCATCCGATTTGGTGGATGCTTTGGTTCGCGCCGGTACCGGTGCTGGCCATAGCGCCGCGAATTCATCGCGGCGCTGCGTTTTTGCTCGGGTCAATTGCATGGCTCCTGGGCGAAATGAACCAGTGGCAGTACCTGAGACATGTGGTCGAACTGCCCCTGCCTATGGTCATTCTTTTTTTTGTTATTGCCGCCGTCGTTTTTGGTGTTGCAGTTTTGTTCGTGCGCAGCTTTCTGCGGCGCGGCTCGGTGTTCTTCGCGGCGCTCGCTTTCCCTGTTTACTGGGTCACCTGCGAATATCTCAATGCGATGGCCTCACCTCACAGCACATGGGGCAATCTCGCCTATACACAAATGGATTTTCTTCCGCTGATCCAGATCGCCTCGGTCACCGGCCTTTGGGGAATCAGCTTCGTCGTGTTTCTGTTTGCCAGCGCAGTGGCAGCGTTGTTGAGCGGTATCGGCAACGTATGGCAACGTCAGGTGCTTGCCATCGCTGTGGGTGCTGTCGTTTGCGCAGTATTATTCTTTGGCATGGTACGCTCGCAGTCGAAGCCTTCGGGTGAATCTGTGGCAGTGACGCTTGTCAGCAAAGACGTGCCGATGAGCGTCTATCTCGGGTCTGAGGAACAAGCACTGCAGTTGCTGCATCAGTACGCTGACGAGGTGCGTCGTGTTACGCCTCCTGGAACGCGCGTTGTAGTTTTACCGGAAAAAATCGGACGTGTCAGTGAGAGTGCGTTACCAGAAGTGGACGCGCTCTTTTCCTCAGCTGCAACTGCTACGCGCGCGGCAATTGTCATTGGCATCGTTCGAAAAACAACAGCTGCTGCGTTCAATTCTTCCCGCTTCTATTCGCCCGGCGGAAGCATGGAGGCGAACTACGACAAGCATCATCTCTTGCCCGGCGTTGAGCCTGAAAAATCAGGTGATAAACGAGTAGTTCTCGACGAGCCGACTGGGCGGTGGGGACTGCAAATTTGCAAAGATATGGATTTTCCAAAGCTCAGCCGCCAATACGCCGCTGACGGTGCGGACCTCCTGCTGGTGCCCGCGTGGGACTTCAATTTTGATCGCTGGTTGCACGCGCGCATGGCGGTGCTGCGGGCAGTCGAGAACGGTTTTGTGCTTGCCCGTTCAGCCCGCAACGGACTCCTGACTCTTAGCGACAATCGCGGCCGGGTCCTCGCTGAAGCAGCAACAGTGCCCGGTCGTTTCGTGTCGATCACGGGAAACCTAACCGTCGGGCGCGACGGAACGCTTTACACGCGAACCGGCGATTGGTTCGCCTGGCTGTGTGTCACTGCATTTCTCATTCTGCTCGCGTGTCGCTTCCTTCCGCGATCGAATCGGCGCGCTAGCACTTAATGGCGAACGCTCCAACCTAGGACGCCGTTGCGCTTGCTGGAATAAAATGTTCCGGCTCGCCGAATCGAAGCCTTTTTCGCAGCTCGTGCCGGAGCAGCAGGAGATTCGCGCACATCTGAAGGATGCTTGACCCGACCGAAAGGTACCAAACTTCTCTGATCTCAAAGCCCTGCATGCGTGAGATGATCAATGCCGGCACCGCAAAAAGCACCAGCCGTGTCAACGAACTAAACAGCGGCGGCAGTGTGTTGCCGATTCCCTGAAACACGCTCGAAGTTGTGAAGATGATCCCTGCCGAGATGAAATTCAATGAGACGATCCGCAGGTATTCGCTGCCGAAGGCAATCACTCGCGGGTCGCGTGAGAAAATACGAATCAGCGTGGCAGGTGCGAGATACGCGATGAGCGTGAGCACCAGCATCATCAACGACGCAATGCCGATCGCCGAATAGACAGAATGCCGCACGCGATCCGCGCGACGGCCGCCGAAGTTCTGTCCCACGACCGGCGCAACAGCAAAACTTAACGCCACGACCGGTAAGAAGAGCGCTTGCATCACACGCGCGCCGATTCCGAAACCCGCCTGAGCCGCAGGTCCAAAGCCGCGGATGATCGCGTAAACAAGCATGATGTAAACGAAGATCAGCAAAAACTCCGCGCCTGCCGGCACACCGATCCGCAGCATGCCTCGCCAAATCTTTGTTTGCGGGCGAAACAGCGGAAACCGGAACCGCAGGTAATGATATTTCTCCTCGAAATAAATTATCATCAGGATATCGGCGATCAGAATGGAGATAAACGTGGCGAGCGCCGCGCCAGTCACACCGAGCTTTGGCCACGGACCGATTCCAAAAATCAGCAATGGAGCAAGCACAATGTTGAGAAACACGCTGAGCACCTGGAATCCCACAGCCGGCTTTATGATGCCGGTGGCCCGCAGAGCCGAACCCAGCGCCACAAGCGGAAACTGAAGTAATAGCCCGGGCAGAAACCAAAGGAGATACGCTTTCGCCAATGCCGCCGTCGCCGCGTCCGCGCTTAGCCAATCGCAATACACCCGGCGGAGAATGAAGCCGACAATGCCGAGCGCAACTGCGATCACGATCGACATGACGAAAGATTGATTGAACACCAGCTCGGCGTGCGACTGATCCTTTCTTCCGGCCGCTTGCGCGATCAATGTCGTTGTTCCAACGCCGAGCATTTGCGTAAGCGCCAGCACAATCATGGTGAGGTTGCCAGCCACACCGACAGCAGCAATCGCTTCTTTCCCGAGGTGCCCCACCCAGTAAAGGTCAGCTAGTAAATAGAGAGTCTGCACCAACATGCTCACCGCCAAAAACGCCGACATATGCAGCAAATGTTTGGTGACTGAGCCTTGTGTGAGATCCTTCATTTCGCCGCGAAGCTTCGCTCAATCCTTCAGTTGCTCAACATTACCTGCCCTTTATCCGCGTCCGCCCAGTCCTTCGTCATTATAATATTCGACATTGGTCATTGGCTTTGTGATGTCGAGAGAAGTCAAGACATCTCCGGATTCAAGAGATTTGACTCGCTCACTTGCTGTGTGATCAGCCCCCGGCCTCCCATCTGTGTCGCGGCTTCCTCAGCCGGTCCATTCTCCTCTCCGCTGTGCTCCGGCCGAAATGAGAGGTGGCTATTCCGCAAAAGCACGTTATTACTTATCCCGGTGACGCGGGAATGCTCGTACCGGATATCGTAGCAGCCGGCGGCGGTTTACTGTTTGCGTTCGATCACGCGACGATCGCAGGAAAAATCGTTCTCACTCTTCTCGCCGTCGCATCGATCTTCAGTTGGTCGATTATGATAACAAAACTGCGCGTGATCCGCTTCGCGCGGAAACAGAACGCTCGATTCCTCGCTGCTTTTCACAAAGACCGACAGCCCCTTCGTCTGTTTGAGAAAAACGCGCGCTTTCCCGGTGCGCCCGTCTTCAATGTGTATCGCGCCGGGTGCGAGGAAATGACGTTTCATCTGCTCGGCTCGCCTGAAGTGGATGACACGTTTCGCGCGCGCCTCGAGCTTGCCGACAAGATTTCGCCGGCGCAGATGGGCGCGGTCAACGCCGCAATGGAGCGCGCGGTGGGCGAGACAGCGCTCTCACTCGAATCGCAGATGATTCTGCTCGCCACTGCTGTGAGCGGTTCGCCTTTTCTCGGATTGCTGGGCACAGTCTGGGGCGTGATGGACGCGTTCACCGGAGTCGCGGAAGCAGGTTCGCCTAACCTTGTCGCGATGGCACCCGGCGTATCCGGCGCGTTGATTACAACCGTCACGGCGCTTTGCGTGGCGATCCCGGCAATGTTCGGTTACAACTTTCTCGTCACCAGCATTCGCGGCATCATCGTGGAGATGGACAACTTCGCCGCCGAGTTGGCGTCCGAGTTTGAGCACAAGTACGTCGATCACGGGTCGCGCGAATCCGCGTTTCGCAGATGAGACGTTACTCGCAACGCCAGAATCTCTCCACGTTGAGCGAGATCAATGTCACACCGCTGCTCGATCTAGCTTTTGTGCTGCTCATCATTTTCATGATCACGACGCCGCTGTTGGAAAGCAGTATGAACCTGGTGATCCCATCCAGTGGCACGAAGAACCCGCCCATCAACACGTCGCATGTGCAAACCGTGTCGATCGATCGCACCGACACGATCCGCTTCAACAATCAGATGATGGACCTGGAAAGTCTGACGACGCAGTTGGTACAGTTGAAACAGACGAATCCGGATATTGCCATTGTGATTCGCCCCGATCGCGATTTGCCGGTGCAGAAATTAATCGGAGTGATGGATGCATTGAAACGGGCGGGAATCACAAAGGTGGGCATCGCCACCAAAGCGGGTCCGAACTAAATGGCGAAAGGGCCGCCTGCGCAGAGGAACGGTGCGCCAAGCGGGCGTTTTTGGGGAAACGTCGTCCTGATCGCGCTGGCGCACGTCGCCCTTATTGCGGGACTGATCCATTGGAGTGTGGCAGCGAGGGCCTCATCGAATCCAGAGAGCATCGTTTGGTTGGGTGGCGCGGGAGATCTCTCGGCAGGCGAATTGGAAAAACAAGAATCGCCATCACCGAAGCAGCCATCCCTTGGCACTGAACCCAGTGGGTCGGAACAGGATGAAGTCGCAGACGAAAAGCCTGTCGTAACAACCGCGAAGAGCGAAATCGAATTGCCATCAGCTACCCCGAAACCGACGGCAACAACAACACCGGCGAAACCGAGTGTCACTCCTGCATTGAGAGCAAAGACGACTCCAAAACCAATCCCGAAACCAACTCCGAAGAAAACTGTGGTGGCGAAAGCCTCTGCAAAACCGGCGACAAAACCCAAGCCGACTCCCGCAAAAGCGAGCGCCAAGTCGGAGAAAAAAGACAAAATTACCTTGGCAAAAAGGGATTCCGCGTCTCAGAGCGGAAGCGGGCAAAGCGGATCAACAGGTAAAGCTGGCAGCGAGGGCGGCGGAAGCAGTGGGGCCGAATTTGGCTGGTACGGCAACATGCTGCATGATCGTTTTTACAGTGCCTGGATCCAGCCCACCACAAACGTCCCTTCGGGGGCAAAAATTTCGACACTCGTGAAGGTGCGAATCGAAAAGGACGGTCGCGTTTCGAAATTCGAAATCGCCAAACCGTCCGAGAACGCCACCGTGAATGAATCGGTGGCGGCGGTTGCGAAACAGGTCAGCCAGGTTGATCCGCCGCCGACAGGGCTAATCAAGGGCGATCACTACGACGTAAAAATCAATTTCGAATTGAATACGGAAGAGAAACCGGAAAAGTGATCCGGCTCAGAAATCTTGGGTGAGGGTGCCGAAAGCGACCTGCTAAGCGCGTGTGCTTTCCATGCCTATACGGCGAATTTCTCTTCGATGAGGCGGTGCAGATGATCACCAATCACCGGGTGATTGAGGCGTTGGATCACTTCGTCGAGGAATCCGGTGACAAGTAGGCGCTGGGCAATTTTCGTGGGGATGCCGCGCGTGCGCAGGTAAAACATCTGGTCTTCGTCGATCTGGCCGGACGTTGCGCCGTGCGTGCAACGGACGTTGTCGGCGAGAATTTCGAGCCCAGGCATTGAATTCGCTTCGGCATCGTCGCTCAAGAGAAGGTTGCGGACTTTTTGATAGGCGTCGGTGAAATGCGCGTGCGGTTCCACGCGGATCAGCCCGCCGAAAATGGTGCGGGCGCGATCGTCGAGCGCGTTTTTGTAAAGCAAGTCGCTCGCTGTGCGCGGCGAGATGTGGTCCTGCAATGTGCGAGCGTCGAATTCCTGCTGGTGTTTCGCCACGGCGACAGCGAGCAAATCGCTGCGGCCGCCTTCGCCAATGAGACGGCTCAGGCTTTCGAACCGCGAATATTTTGCGCCTACGTGCAAATTCAGGCTCATAGCTGAAGCATCGTGGTCGACCACCGTGGAGTTCATTTGCAGTGCGATCACGTTACTGGCCCACTCCTGCGCGCACACGTATGTCACTTTCGCCCCAGGCCCAGCGATAAGGTCGTTCACGCCACAGGCGAAACCGGGTGCCGTTCGGCTGCACGACCGGAAATGCTCGATCACCGTCACCTTCGCCAACTCATCGGCAACGAGGAGCAGATGCGGGAACACCGACATATTGTCATGGCGCAGCCAATGGAAGATCTCGATAGGCAATTCGATCTCCAGTCCACGGGGCACGAACAAGAACGTTCCCGACGAAGCGAGAGCTTTGTGTAACGCGGCGAACTTGGCCGAGCCGAGCGTCGCCTCAGTCGACATGAAATATTTCCGGAAGAGATCGGCGTGCTCCACCATGGCGCGCTCGAGCGGTTGAAAAATTACGCCGCGTTTTTTCAGGTCTTCAGAAACGACGTGGCGCTCGACCAATTGGTCGTTCGCGAAGATCATCCGACCCGCGTACTGCTCGAGGCCGCGGGAATATTTTAGAATGTTTTTACGGTCGTCTTCAGAAAGCGGCGGACTGATCATGAACGGCGCCAGATCGAGAAGACCGACATTCGAGAATCGCCAGGCCTGATCTTTTCGCGTCGGTTGCGGCAAGGATTCGAATTGATGCCATGCCGCGCGTTGCCGGTCGCAGAACCACTCAGGCAAATCGCGCAGTTCGCTCGGGCCGATGAGAATCGGTGTGGCTTGCGATTCGGTTGTGGTTGTTTCGTTTTTGGTCATTTCGAAATGACACAGATAGGACCAATGGGTCCTAGCGCGCACTCATGCGTGGCGGCTCTGGGATTATCCGACTGAGCCTTCCATCTCCAGCTCAATCAGCCGTTTGAGCTCGACGCTGTATTCCATGGGGAATTGGCGAACAAGATCGTTCACGAAACCGTTAACGCTCAGGCTCATCGCCTGCGCTTCGGAGAGGCCGCGCTGTTGCATGTAGAAGATTTGTTCCGCGCTGACCTGGCTGACGCTGGCTTCGTGCTGCACGGCGTTACCAGTGCCGCGCACGGTGATGGCCGGATATGTGTCGGTGCGCGAAGTCGCGTTGATCAGCAGCGCGTCGCACTCGGTATTGTTCTTGCAATTCTTTAGATGCTTCGGCACGTGCACCAAGCCGCGGTAGGTCGCTCGACCTTTGCCGATCGAGATCGACTTTGAAATGATGTTGCTCGTTGTCTCATCGGCAGCATGAATCATTTTCGCTCCGGTATCCTGGTGTTGACCGTCGTTTGCGAGCGCGATTGAGAGAACCTCGCCGCGCGCTTGCCGACCTTTCATGATGACGCTGGGATATTTCATCGTGAGTCGGGAGCCGATGTTGCAATCGATCCACTTCACTTCCGCATTTTCCTGTGCGAGCCCGCGCTTCGTGACGAGGTTGAACACGTTCGACGCCCAGTTCTGCACCGTGATGTACTGAATCTTTGCGCCTTTTAAGGCGACGAGTTCCACTACGGCGCTGTGGAGTGTTGGAGTATTGAACTTTGGTGCAGTGCAGCCCTCCATGTATGTCACTTCGGAGCCTTCGTCTGCAATGATGAGAGTTCGCTCGAATTGCCCGAAGTTTTCGGCGTTGATGCGGAAGTAAGCCTGCAGCGGGTGCTTCACCTTAACGCCCGGCGGCACATAAATGAATGAACCCCCGCTAAACACGGCGGAATTCAGCGCGCTAAACTTGTTGTCGGCGATCGGGATAACTTTGCCGAACCATTTCCGGAAGATTTCCGGATAATTCTTTAATCCTTCTCGCGAGCCGACAAAGATGACGCCTTGTTCGCCGACGGCTTTCTTGATGTTTGAATAGACGGCTTCGCTGTCGAACTGCGCTTCCACGCCGGCAAGGAACTTTCGTTCCTGCTCGGGAATGCCGAGTCGCTCGAACGTGCGTTTGATGTCGTCCGGGACTTCCTCCCAGCTACGCTTCGGTTCGGTGCCCGGAGAGAGATAATAGCGGATTTTGTCGAAGTCTATTGCTTCGAGATCCTTGCTCGCCCAATGCGTGGGGAGCGGTTTTTCCAAAAACGTTTTCAGCCCGCGCAGGCGAAACTCGCGCACCCAATCCGGATCTTCTTTCACGTCGGCTATGTAGTGAATGGTTCGCTCGCTCAGCCCGGTGCCCGCATCGCGCACGTGGGCTTCCGGATAAAAGAAATCCCCTTTGCTTCGATCGATATTGACTGCTGATGTGTCGGTTTTCATTGCCTTACCTCAAATATGCTGATTCGAATGCGCCTTCCCGTGCCCAATCGTAACCTCTCTCTTCCAGCTCGAGAGCGAGCTCTTTTCGCCCGCTCCTAACAATTCGCCCTCCCACCATTACGTGGACGTGATCCGGGACGATGTAGTTCAGGAGGCGCTGATAGTGCGTAATTAACAATATCCCGAGATCGGGGCCGCGCAACGAATTGACTCCGTGCGCAACGGTCTTGAGCGCGTCGATGTCCAAGCCGCTATCCGTTTCATCAAGAACGGCATATTTCGGCTCAAGCATGGCCAGCTGCAGAATTTCGGTGCGCTTCTTTTCGCCGCCGGAGAAGCCTTCGTTGACCGAACGCGACGTAAACGAACGATCCATCCCAAGCAATTCTATTTTCTCGTATAGCTTGGCGTAATAATCCGTTGCCTCCAGCTCTTCGCCTTCCGGCAGACGCGATTGTAATGCGGCGCGCAAAAAATTCGCGATCGTTACGCCCGGGATCTCGCTGGGATACTGGAAAGCCAGGAAAAGACCCCGCCGTGCTCGTTCATCCGGCTCAAGTTCCAGCAAGTTTTCGCCGTCCATCAAGACCTTACCGGCGATCACGTGGTAATCGGGATGCCCGGCCAAAACCTTGGCCAGAGTGCTTTTTCCAGAGCCATTTGGGCCCATCAGCGCGTGCACTTCGCCGCGCGGAACGTGCAGGCTCAATCCGCGCACAATCTCCTGATCGGCAACGGAGACGCGCAAGTTTTCTACTCTCAATTCGTTCATACAGGTGGACCCAGAATATACACCAGCACGGAAGATTTGCGAACCGCGTAAAAGGCTTCGCCTTACGCGGCTCAACAGCTAAACAAAGAAGAATTTTTACGTCTACGTCCTCCACCCGCTCGAAGACCACGGTCTTTCCGGAAAATTCTTTTCTAATTGACGTTCTCGCTCTGACCAATATGGGCCTCGATGACAAAGCGGCTGCATTGGCTCTGGTGGAACGGGCCATGGCAATCGAGAACGACGCCTTGAATGGCCCCACTCCAATAGAGATCCTCGCCCGGGTGCCCGCACAGATGGGGAGCCTGATCGCGCGATTGCCGCTTTACAGAAACTGCTCTCGACACCGAACGATGGCCCAGGCGGTTCTTACATACCGCTCACTCCTGCGCTGCTCCGGCTCGATCCAATGTTCGATCCGCTCCGGAATGATCCGCGATTCCAGAAACTCGCATCAAGCGCGCCGAAAGGAGCAGCGCCAAATAACAGATAGGGCAACCGAGTGAAATCGCCCTTTTGCTCGTGCGTCTCGATCACGATTGCCAGTGGCGTGGCAAGCGGTTGGCCGCATCGACTAGTTAGGCCGCGTCTGGTCTATTTTGCCGATAGCGGCCGAGAATCAGTTCCGGAATCCAAGTGAGCGTCATCGCGCCAATAATTGTTATGATGCCAATCCATTTCCACCCCGATAGTCCAAGTGGCAGAAAGCCAAGACCGTATCCGAGCGAGGCAATAGCTCCAAGGATGAAGAACGGCCCCGTGAAAAAGCAGTGAATGCGACCGCAGCGGGTAGCGTTGGCCAGGCAGGTTACACCGACGATGGCGAGCGATGTTGCCCACAAAACCGTTTTCAAGGGAGGCGTTGCCCAAAAGCCGAGCGCGAAGGCAAACCAAGGTGCACACCAAAGAAGACACGCGCTCGGCCCACTGCATAGTAGGTCGCGCTCCGGACCGCACGGATTGGCATCCGTAGATTGCATGGCGTGACAATAAACTTACCACTCTTTGAAATCGCCCGCTTGCTCGTGCGTCTCGATCATGACTTCACAGCATCGCGCGTGATTCTTCAAGTTCGGGAGAAACTGTCCTGTAATTCTCAAACGAAATCCCAGCTCTGGTTGTCTAAACGCCTCGCTGAGGTCGGGATTACGATTCGCAACAACGGCTCAATTCTCAGCTTCAGTAGCAACCGAACCAAGAAAGTTAGCTCCAAATGAAAATCACAAAAACAGTGCAAATCGTCGCGCTCGCCGCGCTTTGGCTCGGCATCGCAAGCCTGTGTGTTG
>DATFXC010000177.1:0-10165 GCA_035258625.1 Candidatus Udaeobacter sp.
CCCAGACTTCGCCGCGCTCTGGCTTCGCGCTCTGCAATCGTTCGACGACCTGGATGGCAAGTCTAAGCTGAGGTTCGGCGCGCATCTGGGGCGTTACTTGCGATTTGCCGATCGTCTCTATCTTGGCGTCTTAGACGGAACGCTCGACAAGCGATTATGGCGCGGATATGAGCGGACACTCGCCGACACCGTTGCCTATCCAGGATTCCAAACGTGGTGGGCCACACGAAAACACTGGCACACCGACGAATTCTGCGCGCTAATTGACCGACACATCCAAACTGCGAAACCGAAAATTTACGACGGCTACAATTTTACTTAGGCGGGCCGCCAGCTCCCATGCGCACCGAAGCAGCACAGATTAAGAATTTCATCGACGGCCAATTTGTTGAACCAGCCGGCGGAAAGTACCTCGACAACATCGAGCCAGCCACCGGCAAAGCCTATTCGCAAGTCCCAGATAGCGATGCGCGCGATGTCGATTTTGCCGTTGCAGCAGCGGAAAAGGCATTTCGGGATTGGTCAAAGAGTCCGGCAACCGATCGCTCGTGCCGTCTGCTACGCATCGCAGACTTAATCGAGCGCGACTTGGAGAAATTCGCACGCGCCGAGTCGATCGACACCGGCAAACCGATTTCGCTCGCCCGCACACTCGACATCCCACGTGCGATTGCGAACTTCCGATTCTTCGCCACCGCGATTTTGCACACGGAATCGGAAGCCCATATCACCGACAACGTCGCGTTCAACTACACACTGCGTCAGCCGCGCGGCATCGCCGGACTGATTTCGCCGTGGAACCTGCCGCTTTATTTATTGAGTTGGAAAATCGCGCCTGCCATCGCTGTCGGAAACACCGCCATCGCCAAGCCGAGCGAGTTAACTCCGATGACAGCTTACATGCTGTGCGAAATCGCGCGTGAAGCTGGTCTGCCAAATGGAGTTCTCAACGTCGTCCACGGCACGGGGCCAAATGTCGGCTCGGCAATTACCGCTCATCCGAAGATCAATACGATCTCGTTTACCGGGGGCACCGCCACAGGGCGCAAAGTCGCCGAAGCGTGCGCGCCATTGTTCAAAAAGGTGTCGCTCGAGCTTGGCGGCAAAAATCCAAACATCATTTTTGCCGATGCCGACCTCAATGCCGCCATCGCCGGCAGCGTGCGTTCATCATTCGCGAACCAGGGGCAGGTTTGTTTGTGCGGGTCGCGCGTGTTTGTCGAGCGATCGGCTTACAAGGATTTCGTTGAGCGCTTTATCGACGAAGCATCACAGCTGTCCCTGGGCGATCCGCTGGATGAAAAGACCGAGCAGGGCGCGATCGTGAACAAGACGCAGCTCGAGAAAGTAAAGTTCTACGTTGATCTCGCACAGAAAGAAGGCGGCAAAATCGCGCTTGGCGGTTCTGTGCCGCAAGCGCCTAACGAACGTTGCCGCGAAGGTTATTTCTTCCAGCCGACGGTCATTACCGGCCTGTCGGTTTCATGCCGCACAAATCGCGAAGAAATTTTCGGCCCGGTCGTAACAATCACGCCCTTCGACAGCGAAGAAGAAGTGATCAATCATGCCAACGATGTCGAATATGGCCTCTCGTCGAGCGTCTGGACGCAAAACCTGAGCCGCGCCCATCGCGTCGCCGAGCGAATCAACACCGGCACGGTCTGGGTAAATTGCTGGTTGGTCCGCGATCTCCGCGTTCCTTTTGGAGGCATGAAACAAAGCGGCGTCGGCCGCGAAGGCGGCGAAGAAGCCCTGAGGTTCTTCACCGAGCCTAAGAACGTCTGCATTGCGAAGTAGGCTACGCTTCTCGATAGACGAAACACGAAGTAGTTGATCGTTAATCGCGAATTATTGATTGTTCGGACATGTGCCGAGCCATCAAAACACTTCATAACTTCAGTCCACCTGCGACAGAGGATGAAATTCGTGCATCGTCGCTTCAGTTCGTCCGGAAGCTTAGCGGTTTCACAAAGCCTTCCAAGGCAAACGAGGCCGCTTTCATTCGCGCTGTCGATGATGTCGCTCATGCCGCACAGCATTTGCTTGATTCTCTTGTGACCAATGCGCCGCCGCGCGATCGCGCAGTCGAAGCGATGAAAGCACGCGCGCGATCAGCAAAACGCTTCGGTTCTGCGCAGGCCATCGCGGCAGGTCATAATAACACTTGAGAAAATAGCTGCGCCATTCGCCTTGGTAAGCGATCGCACGCCTGAATTGGTGAGCACGTTTCTGTATGCGAAGCGCGTGGCGAATTGTTAGTTTTTCCGGGCCGTCGCCGCAACCAGCTTGACCGAGTGTTGAAGGAAACGATGTAATCAGGCAAATCTGCGATTAGCCTGATTAGAGATATCGGAGCCGACCCATGGAACCGCCAACCATAAGCGGCACAAATTTGCGCACGGCGTTTGTGCTGTTACTCGTAGTGGCGGTTACCGCGTTGTTCCTGGCCGTCGCGTGGCCTTTCCTCAAACCGCTGCTTCTCGCGGCATTACTGGCCGGATTGTTTCATCCGCTGTATCGCTGGATTACGCGGCTGCTGGGCGGCCGGCGATCGCTCGGCGCGGCGATCACCTTGTTGGTGTTGCTCGTTCTCGGGCTCGGCCCAGTCAGCGCATTTCTGGGGATCGTTCTGCAACAGGCGCTCACGATGACTGACCAGGCCATCCCATGGTTGAGTCAACACCTGGGCGCCGCCAGCACCTTCAACGTGCAGGAGTGGCTGGTGCAAAAATTTCCTGCACTGGTTAAATATATGCCCAGCCAGGAACAACTGCTGCAACAGGTCGGCACCGCCGCCAAAACGGCCGGTGCATTTCTTGTCGCTTTCGCCTCGCGCATGACCGCCACGACCGCCGCGTTTCTCCTCAATTTGTTTGTGATGCTTTACGCAATGTTTTTCTTTTTCAGAGACGGCGACAAAATTCTTGAACGGATTTTTTATTATACTCCGTTAAGCGATGAGGATGAGACACGAATGCTCACCCAGTTCGCCTCGATCACGCGGGCGACTGTCAAAGGGACGCTGGTGATTGGCATCATTCAAGGCACGCTGGCCGGCATCGCCTTTTGGGTAGCGGGAATCGAGGGAGCGGCTCTGTGGGGAACGATCATGACGATTCTTTCGATCATCCCCGGGATCGGTGCCGCTCTGGTGTGGGTGCCGGCAGTTATCATTCTGTTTGTAACGGGGCAGTACCTAACGGCAACCTTGCTGGCGGCGTGGTGCGCCGCTGTAGTCGGCACCGTCGATAATTTCCTGCGGCCGATGCTTGTCGGCAGAGACGCGAAAATGCCGGACCTTCTCATTCTGATTGGCACCCTTGGTGGACTGTTCCTCTTCGGTCCAATCGGCTTTATCGTCGGACCGATCGTGTGTGGACTCTTTCTGACCGTGTGGGACATTTACGGCGCCACCTTCAGGGAAGTCTTGCCGCCAGTAACAAGCTTCCGGCCACCGAAGGAAGATATCTCTGCAATCGCTTCGCGAGAATCCTCGGATACCTAAATTGCGCTTTGTGCTAATCGAAAATCTGCGTTGCCTTAATCGATGTACTCTGCAGTAAATAGGTCATGAGCGAAACCTTCGAGAGCGAACGAGCGCCTGAACCGGTGGGCGCATTTCCGCACGCAAAGCGCGTCGGCGAGTTGTTGTTTCTGTCGGGGATCGGACCGCGGGTGCGCGGAAGCAAAGAAATTCCCGGAGTAACGCTCGATTCTTCCGGCAACGTCGTGACCCACGACATCGAAACACAATGCCGCGCGGTATTCGAGAATGTGCGGCTCGTGCTGGAAGACGCTGGCGCGACGTGGCAGGACATCATCGACGTCACGGTCTTTCTCACTGACATGAAAAAGGATTTTCCCATCTACAACCGGATTTACGCGGAGTATTTCGCAGGCCCCGCCAAACCCAACCCGACCCGTACAACAATCGAGGTCACAGCATTGCCCACAGCGATCGCGATCGAGCTAAAAGTAATCGCCGCGGTGGGATAGCGGGATTGGCGATTAAAATCGCTGAATCCATTCCGATTGGCGGAGGCATCTCATCGCTAACGAAGCATTTGTTATGAATCACGCCCTTGAAACTGACGCGCGTAACACCCCGTCTTGGTCTTTAGCTTTGCCGATCGTTGGAGTCGTGATTGCAATCGTGGCCACGACAACGATGGACGCTGCCGGGGCCCTTCAACTTCAGCGCGTTCGCTCTGCTGCCATTGATGCTCTTGTTTTGGTACCTCGAGCGCCTCTCCCCTTCGGAAATGGGATTCAGGTGGGGCAGGCCGGCGCATTACACTGTCGCGCTGCTTTATCCATTAATGGTAATTGGGCTGATCGCCATCGTGGCGCTCTTTGCACGGAGTATCGATCTCTCGAAAACGAACTGGCTGAAAGCATTTTTGAATCTTTTGATCGTCACGATTTCGACTGCCCTGGTTGCGATCGTCAACGAGGAAGGATTTTTCAGAGGATGGCTGTGGGGATCACTCCGGCGTAAACGCATCAGCGAATGCCACGTGCTGGTTTACACCAGCATCGCATTCTCTGCCTGGCACATCTCAGCAGTAACATTGAATACTGACTATAGACCTGCGCCATCTCAGGTTCCGGTCTTCCTTATTAACGCTGCAGTGATCGGAATCGTTTTGGGGATGTTGCGCTGGATGTCGGGGTCAATCATCAACGCCAGTTGTAGTCATGGTTTATGGAATGGATTCGCCTATGTGTTTTTCGGCTTTGGGACAAAGATCGGCGCGCTCGGTATTCAAAACACCGCAATCTTTGGTCCCGAAATCGGCGTTCTTGGATTGATCACCAACGCGTTCTTTGCAGTTGTGTTATGGCGATTGTGGGCGAACGCGCCGCAATCGCGACATCAGAGTGAAGACGGACCTGGCAGAATAGATCGCAGACAGGAGGATGCTTGCGCTACTCGGCTTCGCGGTCTCCGGAAATCGCGTTTCGCTTTTGCCAGGCCCATCTGATTCTCAAGTCAAGTTCTAATCATCGATTTTAATGGACTGATCGTACTTTGGATTGTAAAACGGCCGAGAAGCCGAAAGAATCACCAGTGATGACCGCGAAAGAACGACTATCTCGAATCGACGCAGAGATTGCCGCGCAGCAGGCCGTGCCTGCACAAAACATGATGGCTGAGTTTGCGCTTCCCAAACTAAAAGCAGCCCCTGCAAAGAAATATAAATTACTGGCTGATGGTGACTCGTGGTTTGACTACCCACTCGGGCAGGACGTGCTCGATTATCTCAATAATTATTTTCGCCATCCAGTGACCAAACTGGCTCGCGCCGGCTCGACCTTGAATGAGTTGGTGTACGGCCCAGGCGATCTTTTGTTGAGCGATCCGAGCCAGGGCACGACTCGATTGACCGAGGTCGTGAAAAAACTGCGCGAACAAAAGTTCGACGCCTACCTCTTTTCTGGTGGCGGTAATGACATCGCCGGTCCGGAATTTTTCTCGTTTCTCAATCATGCTGCCTCTCATCTGGCAAATCCAAACGTTGACGTTCTCCACGGCGTGGTCAGCGCGACTTTCAAGAAAGCTTACGAAGACATGATCAACGTCTTGCAAATGGTAGCCAAACAGCAGGGAATCAAACTGCCCATTTTCGTGCACGGCTACGACTATCCCTGGCCAGATGGTCGCGGAGCGATCGCCCTTGGAATCGCCGGCCCGTGGTTCGATCCAACTTTTCAAAAAAAAGGTTATCCGTTTGACAACAACAACCTGCAAGAATTGCAAAACCGCCGCAGAATCTTGAATCGCTTCATCGACGCGTTTAACGCGATGCTGGACGCCCTCGTACAAGAATACCCGGATGTCGTGCACAAGGTGCCGACGCTTGGCACGCTGCCGAAAATCGAGCAATGGGCCAATGAACTGCACCCAACCAACCCAGGATTTTTAGCGATTGCATGGAAGTTCAATGATGCGCTGTATGGAGTTCTTGGTTAGTGTCGATGCCCCGCTGCGACAATGATTTGCCGCGTTTTGGACACTGATCACACTGGGATAACCGTTTCAAATCTTCAGCGCTCGGTCGCATTTTGGCGCGATGTGCTGGGGTTCGAGCTTTCACATACCGCACATCAAAAAGGTGAATTGGCCCAGGAGATCACAGGCGTTGAAGGCGCTGAGCTAAAACTTGCGGTCCTAAGAGCGCCCGGCGATCACAAAATCGAACTGCTCGAGTATCTCGCACCTGCCGATCGTGCACGCGCAAATCTTCGACCGTGCGAAGTTGGTTTCGTGCACATCGCGCTGCTCGTTGATGATCTCGATGTCGTGCTCGAAAGGATCGCGACCTCCGGCTGGAAAGCTGCCGGTAAACCGCAGAGGCTGCAATCTGGTCCGAACGCGGGGAAACGCGTCGCTTATGTGCGCGATCCAGACGGGACGACGATCGAGTTCATGGAACCGCCACGCTAGCTTCCAACGGGGCCCGCTTTTCAGACAAACCCTTACGTGGCGTTATTTCGTCGGCACGTCGACTACAGAAATGTTGCCGTATTCGTAATCGGCGGTCTCGCGGTTCTCATAAACAAAGAGCAACCGGCCATCGGGCGACCAGGAGGGTTGGACAAAACTGCTCGGCCAATTCGTAATTGGGCGCAGATTGGAGCCGTCTGGATTGACGAAGAAAACCTGTCCGACATTGGCCGGTCCGGCCCTGTTTGAAGCGAACGCGATTGTGCGACCATCCGGTGACCACATTGGCCACCCATCAAACGCAGGGTGTTTGGAAATGTTCACGTCGTTTGTGCCGTCGGCATCTGCGACGAACACTTCCGAATTACGGCGCGCGGGGCTGAGGTCCCATTGCATGCCGGGGGTTTGCGTCACTTTGCGGTAAGCGATTTTCTTCATGTCGGGAGAGAACGAGCCAAAGGTACAAGTCGTTCGAAAGTGCGTGTGTTGACGAACGTCACTGCCATCGGGCTTCATGCTAAAGAGCTCATCTTCCTCTTTGGATGGATCAGTGCCCGGACTCGGCATTGTGCGCGACGAATTGAACATGATGCGCGAACCGTCGACCGACCAATGCGGGTGAGAATCGTCCGCGCCTGAGTGTGTTAGCTGCACAATGTGCGAACCGTCGGCGTCCATCACGAAAATTTCTGAATGGCCACCTGGTTCGGCCGCAAACGCGATTTTCTTCATGTCGGGAGACCACGCCGGACAGCGCGCTGGATAGGGCAGCACCGCGATCTGACGAATGCCATCGATGGAATAGCGCACGCCGCCTTTTTCTGCAGCACTCCGGTTGAACTTCGCGATGTAAATTTGCCAGGTGCCGGAGCGATTCGAATCGAACACCAGCTGCGTTCCGTCGCGTGATAGTTGCGGGTAACGATCCATCACGTTGGTTAGCCGCTGCGGACCAGTTGAGAGCATCGTCAGCAAGACGGGAGTCGCGCTTTTGCTGGGAGGCGCAACCGTGTCCACTGGAGTTTGCCCGAACAAACAGTCGCTTACGAGCCAAATGACAACCGCGATTGCCCTCATCTCTTCAGCGCGCACCGTAACGGTGCCTTTCTGTATCGCAAGCCAACACCGCTTGAGAGGAGCGGTCCGATTTCTTCTTTGAATTTTACCAACTCGATTCCACTTTCGCTCACGGCAGCGTCTGCGTAATCTGCGGTTAATGACCTTTTCGTCCGAGGAAAATTTCGCGTGGCAACTCGACCGTGAGGATCCGCTCCGCGATTTCCGGGAAAAATTTTCTCTGCCGCTCGGCAAAGACGGCAAGCTGGTCATCTATTTCGCCGGTAACTCGTTAGGCCTGATGCCGAAATCAGCGAGGCAAATCGTGGATGATGAGCTGGACAACTGGGCCAACCTTGGCGTCGATGCGCATCACGCTACTGGGACGCCATGGTATTCTTACCACGAAGCGCTGCGCGAACCGACCGCGCGCCTCGTTGGCGCGAAGCCGCTCGAAGTGATCTGCATGAACAGCCTCACGGTGAACATTCACCTGATGATGGCGACGTTCTACTGGCCAACCAAATCGCGTTTCAAACTCCTGATGGAAGAGCCGGCGTTCCCTTCCGATACCTACGCGATTAAGACGCAGCTCATTCAACACGGGCTGGATCCGAAAGAGGCGCTCGTTCTGGCGCGCCCGCGCAAAGGTGAGTTCACGGTTCGCACGGAAGACATTCTCGATCTCATCGACAAGCACGCCGATCAACTCGCAGTTGTAATGATGGGCGCGGTGAATTTTTTCACCGGTCAATTAGTCGATATCGAAAAGGTCACGACTGCAGCACAGAAACACGGAATCGTCGCTGGGTTCGATCTCGCACACGCCGCCGGCAACGTGCCGCTCTCGCTGCATGAGTGGAACGTCGATTTCGCCGTGTGGTGTTCGTACAAATATTTGAACGCCGGTCCCGGCGCGGTCGCGGGCGCGTTCGTCCATGAACGACATGCGACGAATACAAAGTTACCTCGGCTCGCCGGCTGGTTTGGGAATGATCCGAATACACGATTCAGATTGCATCTCGAGCCAGAGTTCGTCCCCGTTCCGTCCGCTGACGGTTGGCAGATTAGTAATCCACCAATTTTCTCGATGGCGCCCTTGCGCGGGTCGCTCTCAGTCTTCGACGAAGCCGGGGGGATGGAACCGCTCCGCGCAAAATCGATGAAGCTTACCGGCTATCTTGAATTTTTGATCGAACAAATCGGTTCGAAGAGATTCTCGCTCATCACTCCGGCGGACCCGAATGCCCGAGGCGCGCAATTGTCGATCCAGGCGCACGAGCATCCAAAGCAGTTACACGAAGAACTGATGGCCGCCGGTGTGAAATGCGATTTCCGCGAGCCGAATGTGATCCGTGTCGCACCGACACCGCTCTACAACACCTTTCACGAAGTCTGGCGGTTCGCACAGATCCTGGCCGCCCACAGATGAGCTCCGCGTCACCCCTGCCATTTTTTGCGGAATAGTTGTAGCGGCGTTTGTGTCAAACGACGATCGGATTAGTCACGCGCTTCACGTCGATAAACACCCCAAAATTCTGAAACGATGGAAAATTTTATCTGCGTGCAATGCGGAACGCAGTTTGGTGAGACTGCGGAACCGCCGTCGCGCTGTCCAATTTGCGAAGATGAACGGCAATTCGTCCGTCACAGTGGCCAGGAATGGACCACGCTCAAACGTCTCGTGGCTAATCATCACAATCGCATTGAAGAGGAAGCGCCACTGCTTTTGGGGATCGGCACTGAACCGGAATTTGCAATAGGCCAGCGGGCTTTGCTTCTGCAATCGCCCGGAGGAAATCTGCTCTGGGATTGCATCTCTTTGCTGGACGACGAAACAATCGCCGAGGTAAACGCACGCGGCGGCATCCGCGCCATCGCGATTTCGCATCCGCATTTCTACTCTTCGATGATCGAATGGGCTGGGGGTTTTGACGCCCAAATCTTTTTGCACGCTGCCGATCGAGAATGGATCATGCGTCCCGCGGACGCGGGATCGCGCATTCAATTCTGGGAAGGATCAACCTTGTCACTTTGGGATGGGCTAACACTAATCAATTGCGGGGGTCACTTTGAAGGCGGCACCGTGCTGCATTGGCCAACAGGTGTCAGTGGCAAAGGCGCCTTGCTCACGGGCGACATCATTACCGTCGTGCAGGATCGGCGTTACGTCAGCTTTATGCGAAGTTATCCAAATCTCATTCCGCTCGGAGCCTCGGCGATCCGCCGCATCGTCGAAAGAATCGAACCTTTCTCGTTCGAGCAGATTTATGGCGGCTGGTGGCAGGCGAACGTTCTCACAGACACAAAAGCAGCCGTTGCGCGATCGGCGCAACGTTACCTGCGCGCGATCGCATCTGCCGAGAACTGCGGTTAAGGCTCCCACGACACTTTCGCGCTAGTTTCCACTTTAGAAATCGCCTCAGCGAGTTTATCTACCATTATCCGCGCTAATCTGGAAAAATCCGCGGCGAGACCAGCCGTGAATCCGCACAGCTTCTTCACCGAGCTAAAGCGACGCAACGTTTACAAGGTTGCCATCGCCTACGGAGTCGTTGCTTGGCTTCTGTTGCAAGCGGCATCGATCTTGTTTCCGACGTTCGAAGCGCCGCCATGGACGATGAAAGTCTTCGTTGCAGTAGCTGCGCTCGGTTTCCCGGT
>DATFXC010000178.1:0-7905 GCA_035258625.1 Candidatus Udaeobacter sp.
AAAACCCGCGCCCAAAAATTTCCGTAAAAAACTATCTTTCATATAAAGTCAAAGGGCGTTGGTGCCGAATCAAGGCGTCGCCTCGATCTTCACCGTGCATTTCCCGGCAAGAAACGCCCAAACCCGCCTTGCGCCTTCGCCTTGCTTCAGCCTGACAACCGACCCGCTTCCTCCGTCGCTTGCGCCACTGAAATGCAAAACCAAGTACTCGCCCATGCGCTCAGCGTGCGTGAGGTGTTCGAGGTTCACAATCCGGCCATCGGGCAAACTCAAAAGATTCATGGCAATCCTGATTATCAGGTCTCGAACAAACGCACAAAGGAAAAAGAATTCGCTTCCCGCTACAGTCGGGGCGACAGAAAAGAACAGTGCTGTGGTCGGCGCTGGCGTGTGACGGCCCGCCTGGCGCCGATCAGACGTTGCTCCCGCTCCATTTGAGCTTTTGCCGGACCACGCTGAAGAACGATGCGTCGGGCAACGAGGCCAGAGGAAGCGTTCTCTTTGCTTTGCGGACGGTGACGATCGATCCGCGTTCAACGTGGATGGGTCTGCGGCCATCCAGCGTCAGGTACACTGGATAATCGGGATCACACGCCTCGATTTCGATGATCGATCCATCCGCCACAATAATCGAGCGGTTTGTGAGGACGTGTGGACAAATCGGCGTGATGACGAACACGCCGGACTCAGGATCGAGAATTGGTCCGCCCGCCGACAACGAGTAAGCGGTCGAGCCAGTGGGCGTCGCGACAATCAATCCATCGGCGTTGAACTCCGTGAGCGTTTCGCCGTTGACTCGGGTGCGCAACATGACCAGGCGCGAAAGTTCGCCTCGGCTCAGGACAGCATCGTTTAGCGCGAGCATCTTGTTCGTTCTTTTATCGCCGAGAGTGACCCTGGCCTCGAGCAGCGCACGGTGACTGAAATTAATCCGATCTTTTGCGATGCATTCGACAGCTTCGCGATAATTCGATGAACTCGCGCAAGTCAGGAAACCAAGCGAGCCGACGTTGATGCCGAAGATTGGTTTGATCATCTCGCCGAGTTGACCGATAACGCGCAGAATTGAGCCGTCGCCACCAGCGACGACCAACAGATCCGTCATGGCTCCGAGCTCCGCCACTGGATAGCCCAGTTGTTTTCCAGCAACACGCGCCGTTTCCTTTTCGAACAGGATGGAGATCGAGAGCCGCTCGAACTCCTCGGCAATTGCATTGATCAACTCCGCAACGTCGCGCTTCCCAGTGTGAGCTATTAAACCAATCGTTTTCGTATGCATGCAAAGAACTCCTGGTTCCCGTCCGCCCCTTTGATGGCCGCTGGCGCAATGCCAGTCACAACATGGCCTAGATAGTTCACAAACGCGACGATCTTGTCTTGTGCCTTCTGGTGCAAGTGAGGATCGCGAATAATTCCGCCTTTTCCCACATCAGAGCGTTTCAGTTCGAACTGCGGTTTAATGAGCGCGAGAATCAGCCCGGCTGGCTTCAGTAACGTGAATGCATTCGCCAGGATGAGGGTCAGCGAAATGAAAGAAACATCAATCACGCAAATATCGACAAGCTCCTGAATCTGATCGCGTGTGAGGAATCGGGCATTGATTTGTTCAAGAACGGTCACGCGAGGATCATTGCGGAGTTTCCAGTCCAGTTGACCGTAACCGACATCCACCGCGTAAACCTTTTCGGCGCCCCGTTGAAGCATGCAATCGGTAAAACCGCCTGTGGAGGCGCCAATATCCAGCACAGTTTTTCCCTGCACATCGATCTGAAAATGGTTGAGGGCGGATTCCAACTTCAGCGCGCCTCGGCCGACGTACTTTCGGGTCGGCTTTACCGAGATCGCTGCTCCCGCATCGAGGAGTTCCGATGGCTTCGCCGCGATTCGGGTGCCAACCTTGACCTGGCCCGCCAATATCGCCCGCCGCGCTTGCTCCCGGCTTGGGAAAACTCCTTGCCCGACGAGCAGTTGATCAAGGCGTGACTTTTTCGGCATGTTTGCTCGTCCGGAGGCTCATCACCAAGGCAAAAAATGTTTTCTGAAATAAAGGTAATAAGTAGATCAAGATCCTTTTAATGAATGATTTACCTGGCTTCATAACTCTCTACTTTCGTTTTGGTCAGCGATCAGCTTTTCCACAGAGGATACGTCTTCGCTCGAGGCACGCCGCCGCTGATATTTTCGCACCAAAATCTCCTTCAGAGCCAATAAATCCTCCAGCAACGGGCGCTCGTAATAGGTCCAGTCCAAGTCGCTTGCCGTTTTCGCCTGAAGTCGCCACACGCCGCCGAATCTGGTCGCGCGGACTTCGCGCTTTGTCCCCTGCTCATCCCTCTCGGTCCATATGTGTTGACTCCGCATCGCGGTAACACCTTACATTAGCAGGCTTGAAAGACTCAGCTAGATTGGCGGCCTATTTTGTCGGAATCGTTATCCTCGGAGCGCTCCTTGCTCCAATTCTTTTCTGGTCAGCTCAGGCGCTTGCAGCGCACGGCGTATCCACGTTTCTGGCGAAATACGAATTCGACACATTCTTTCACCGCGCCATCCTGATCGCCGCTGTGCTATTGCTTTGGCCGCTTCTACATATCAGCAACGTGCGAGGCATGGCCGATCTGGGTCTTGCGCCCAATCCACGTTGGGGTCGGGATGTATGCAGCGGCATCGTGCTCTCGGTCGTTCCCCTGCTCTTTTGCGGTGCCTTGCTCATTGCACTTCACGTTTACTCATTTCGCCATGTCTTTGTCTGGCCGCGCTTTGGCAAGGTGCTTGTGGCTGCCATCAGCGTTCCATTCATCGAAGAAACGTTCTTCCGTGGAATTATTTTGGGGGTTTTACTCAGAGTCGGTCGAAAATTTCTGCCGATTGTTGCCGTCTCCGCACTGTTCGCAGCAGTCCACTTTTTCAAGGGTTCGGAACATGAACCAGGAATAGTAACGTGGAGCTCCGGCTTCCAATCGATTGCGCAGTCGTTCGCCGGATTCGGAGATGCCACGTTGGTGGCATCCGCATTTGCGACCCTATTTCTGATCGGGTGTATTCTCGCTGATGCGCGCATGCTTACGCATTCTTTATGGCTGCCGATCGGTCTACATGCCGGATGGATCTTCGCCAGCGGCACGTTCAGTTGGCTGGCGCGGCGGCAAATTGATGTCTTACCATGGCTGGGCAAAAATCTGCTGGTCGGAATTGTACCGCTAGTACTTGCCACAGTAACATGGATAATGATGCGGCGCTGGCTGAAACATGAGCGCGCTTCACAACTCTGAATTATTCCACGCTGCCGTGTCGCTACTGTATCCGGCGACATGCACGATTTGCGGGAAAAGCGTCCGAGCCGGCGAGTATCTCTGCAATAACTGTGAAGCAAAGATCATCCGCATCGTGCCACCATTTTGCGAGACATGCTCGGAGCCGTTCGAAGGGTCGATCACCAACATTTTTACTTGCGCCAATTGTGCGCATCGCACGATCTACTTCGACGCAGCCGTGGCGGCATACCGCGGTCGCGGTATTGTTCGCGAAATAATTCACGAATTTAAATACGCTCACCAGATTCACTTGCGTCATCTTGTAGCGTGCTGGCTTCGTGCCGCACTGGATGATGAACGGCTGCGGGTTTGCCATTTCAACATCATTGTGCCAGTGCCGTTACATCCCGCTCGGCAACGAGAACGCGGCTTTAACCAGGCCAGTCTGCTTGCGGAATTGCTCAGCGCCCAGACTGCCATTCGCTCCAAGCCAGTGCTCGAGCGGATTCGTTATACCACCACACAAACCGCTCTTGATCGTTCCGAACGCATGGAAAATTTGCACAACGCATTCCGTTTACGAAAAAACGCGGACGTGCGAGGTTTGCGCGTGTTGTTAATCGATGACGTCCTTACAACCGGCTCTACATTCAACGAGTGCGCGCGCGTGTTGAAACGCGCCGGTGCAATCTCGGTTCATGCCGCCACCGCAGCACGCGCATAATTCCCATGGCAATTTTTAAGAAACCAGCAATCAAGGCGGCGCCCGGCAAAAAGCGCGAAATTCCGCGTGGCCTTTTTCAGAAATGCCCCGGCTGCGGCCAAGTCGTGCCTGAGGTTGAGCTGGCGCAAAATCAACGTGTCTGTCCGCGCTGCGACTATCATCAAGCGCAACCTGCCAGGGAACGGATCCAAAATCTGCTGGACCCGGACACGTTTGTAGAGATGGACGCCGACCTGAGGTCCGTTGACGTCCTGCGGTTCCAAGGAATGGCGACCTATAAGGACCGGCTAAAAAAATATCACGAGAGCACGGGGCTCCTCGACGCTGTCATCAGCGGGCATGGCATCCTAGACGGTTACAAGGTCGCCATCGCAGTGATGGATTTCGGTTTTCTCGCTGCGACAATGGGCTCGGTCGTAGGGGAGAAAATTACCCGCACGATTGAATACGGCACGACCCAACGCTGCGCAGTCATCATTGTTGCCGCATCCGGCGGCGCGCGCATGTACGAAGGGATGTTAAGCCTCATGCAAATGGCGAAAACCAGTGGGGCGCTGGCGTGTCACGCAGAAGAAAAGCTGCCGTACATTTCTGTTCTCACGAACCCGACCACTGCCGGCGTCATGGCCAGCTTTGCTTCGTTAGGCGACGTAATTATCGCCGAACCAAAAAGCATGATCGGTTTCGCCGGACCACGCGTGATCAAGGAAACAACTCACCAGGACTTGCCTGAAAGATTTCAGACTGCCGAGTTTCTCCAGGAACACGGCCTGGTCGACATGATTGTGCACCGGAAAAAACTGCGCGACGAGATTAGTCGATTGCTATCCTATTTCGCCGCGGCACGGTGAATGTGGGAGGGGCCTCCTTGGCACGCCGTAGCAAAGCGAAGGAGGCAGTGCCGCGACCTCATTTAACATACAAACAGGGGCTCGCCTGGCTTTACGGTCTTCAGCGCTTCGGGATCAAACTAGGTCTCGAAACCATTCGGCGCTTGCTCGACCAATGTTGTAGCGGCGTTTGTGTCAAACGCCCGGCGCTCGCCGCGGCGAACGCCTCTACACCGAAAATCATCCACGTCGCCGGCACAAATGGGAAAGGCTCCGTTTGTGCCATGATTGATTCCATCTGTCGCGCGCAGGGCTATCGCACCGGACTCTTCACCTCCCCTCACCTCGTCACTTTTCGAGAACGGATTCGCGTAAATGGTGAAATGATTTCCGAGGGCGCAGTTGCCGACGGCCTGACGATGATACGGGATCTCATCGCGGATTGGGACCCGCACCCGACGTTTTTCGAAGTCACAACGGCCCTTGCGCTAAAACATTTTGGGGACACGGAAATCGATATCGCGATCCTTGAAACCGGCCTGGGTGGCAGACTCGATGCGACCAACGCTGTTCAATCCGATGTTTCAGTCATTACTCCGATCGGCCTCGATCATGAAAAGTGGCTCGGCCACACACTGCTTGAGATCGCCCGTGAAAAAGCAGGAATCATTAAACCAGGAGTTCCGGTCGTTTCCGCCCCGCAGCAACCGCAAGCCGAAGAAGTCATCCGCGCGCGAACTGCTGAATGCAGTTCGCCACTGCAATTCGTAAATGAGACTTATCACAGGCCGCCAGTAGCTTTGCGTGGCGAACACCAAAAACAGAATGCCGCAGTAGCAATCACCGCGCTTCAGGCCGCGAACGTCCAGCTCGACGAAAAAGCGATTGTGCGCGGACTCGCGACCATCGAATGGCCTGCTCGTTTTCAGAAATGGGACCAGCGCACCATCATCGACGGTGCGCATAATCCCAGCGCGGCCTCCATTCTGGCGCAAACGTGGCGCGAAGTTTTTGGTGATCAGAAAGCGACGCTCGTGCTGGCGGTTCTTTCCGACAAGGATTTGCGCGGTATCTGCGAAGCACTCGCCCCGATTGCCGCGTCAGTTCTTCTTCCGAAAATCCGCAGTGAACGAGCCGCCGCACCAGGGGAATTGGCGAAAATCTTCTCGGTCATTACTCCATCACTCCCCCACTCCATCACTTCAACGATTGGCGACACGCTGATGCTTGCACGCGCGAAACCAAATCCGATCCTGATCACCGGCTCACTGCATTTCGCCGGCGAACTTCTCGCCTATATTCGTGGCGAACCCGCTGCGTTCGAAGAATGCGCGCAGTGATCCCATTCATCACCACGAAGGACACGGAGCTCACGAAGTTCATTGGACAGGACGAAAAATGTTCTCTGAATCCTTTGTTGATATAGCTTTTGTCTGATCCTTCGTGTCCTCTGTATTCTCTGTGTTTGTGTTCAGCTTAGTGACGACTGCCTCGGCAAACGGCTTGCCACCGCCGAGCCTTTTTTTCTTGTCCCTCGTCGGCGGACCCGTCGTACCTTTTATTTCTTCGCAAATCGCGGAGTCGCGCTTGGGCGGAGTAAATTACTTCCTGCGACGCCCTGCGCAGGCCGCTCGTCAGGCCGAGCTTCCATAAAATCCAGATCAACCATTTCGTTGGGTCCCACTGCCACGGCTTCACGCCGTTGCGGTAGTCGTGCTGAAATTCATGGTGATAATTGTGGTAGCCCTCGCCGAACGTAAATAGCGCCATGAAAAACGAGTCGCGCGCACTGCATCGTGTCGAATACGGCTGACGCCCGATCGTATGGCAGGCCGAGTTAATCAGGAATGTGCCGTGCTGAAGCACGACAACTTTGGCAACGCCGCCGACTAGAAAACCACCGAGTGCGCCGACCCAACCGTCCCACACGAACCCGGCCAGTGTTGGCAGAACAAAGCTGACCACCACAGCGATGAGATGAATATGTCGATGCTGCCACATCACCAGCGGATCTTTCTTTAGATCGTTCACATTATCGAAAGGCGGCTGTGGCCAGAGTTTGAATAAGAGCCAGCCGATATGAGCGTGGAAAAAACCCTTGCTGATGTCGTACGGATCCTCGTCATGATCGACATGTTTATGGTGGCGCCGATGGTCGCTGGCCCACATAAGCACAGAATTCTCAAAGGCCGCGGCGCCGAAAATGAGCGTGAACAGTCGCACCGGTAGTTTTGCGCGGAAAGTCATGTGCGAAAACAAACGATGATAACCAAGCGTGATGCTGAATCCGGTCGCCACCAGCAACACCGCGAACACGGCGAGATGGAACCAATCAATGCCGAAATGCCATAGGTACAACGGCACTGCAGTGAGTGTGAGAACAAACGTGCCGATCAAGAACGAACTGGTGGTCCAGTTAACGCGATTGATCGGAATGCGGAAAATCAAGGCGCGAGAATCTTGCAGAAGAACACCGGCTCGTTCACGTGGCCCGTCCAAGAATAACGTCTTCCTTCTTCCAGGAGTGCACGCTGCCGCAGTGCGCACACGTAAGCCTTTGTGTTTTCAGTTTCGCTGTTGGCCAGCGTTTTTCTTCGATTGTTCTGCCGGTATCGGTCAGTTTCGACGTCGAAGGACAGCGCACCAGCAAGCTTTTGATATTGGGCCCCGCCTTTACTTTCGGGCGTCGCGGCGGATCAAACAGGAATCTCGTCGGCATGTTAGAGTCGATAAACGATGCGAGCTTTCGCGGTGTCGTAAGGCGACATCTCCATTCTCACTCGATCACCGATTGTAAGCCGAATGAAGCGTTTGCGCATCTTTCCGGAAATGTGCGCGAGAACCAGACGCTCGTTCGCGAGCGCGACGCGAAACATGGTCCCGGGCAGGACCATCGTAATGGTGCCCTCCAGCTCAATGGCTTTTTCAGAATTCACCATGCGCATGTTTTTAGGTGGGGGCGATGGAAAGCCCGGCCGTTGCTTCGCATCCGTTACGGGACCTCAATCGCCCTCTGTTTTTCACCCTGGCTCTACCAGCGCTTGCCGGCAAACGAGCGCTTGCCACGCCCACCGCCATAAGGACGAGGACGCTCTTCGCG
>DATFXC010000179.1:0-5490 GCA_035258625.1 Candidatus Udaeobacter sp.
ATCCCGCCGCGAAATGCTTTGTAAGTCTCAGATCGCATTGTAACCAGCTGTTTGAATGTTCAGCGCCGTCGGTTGTCTATTTCTACTCAACAATGCCGATTTTGTCTCGTCGTCTTGCGCTTCGGGTCGAATTCTGCGAACGTGTTAAACCTCTTTTTCAACAATGAGATTATCTTTGCGACGATCACTCGCCCTTTGCACCATCCTTTTTACGGCCGCAGTCGCGCCTCAGACAGCACCGGCGAGTTCGAGGGAAACGGTGGCGATGTCCGTCGGCCGGCTTCTCGAGGAAGGCCATTATACCCGGCAAAAGCTCAGCGAGGAGGTCTCGAAGAAATTCCTGCAGACGTATCTGGAGATGCTCGATTTCAGCCATCTCTTTTTCACACAGGAAGACGTTGACGCGGTCACCGCAAAGTATGGCAACGCCATGGCCGGGGACGTTCTTCTGGGGACGCTTAAGCCAGCCTACGAGATTTACGCTCTATACACCAAACGCGTTGATGAACGGGTCGCGAAAATAAAAGAGCTGTTGAAGCAGCCGATCGACTTCAAAGGCAACGCCACCGTCGAGTTAACCCGCCAAAAATCGCCGTGGCCGAAAGACGCGGCTGAAGCCGATCAGCTCTGGCGCGGCCGCATTACAAACGAGCTGCTGCAGGAACACTTGAGCGAACACCCGATCGAGCCCGCGCCGCAACTTGTCTCTCGCCGTTACGACCGTCTGGCCCGCACTGTTCACGAGCAGGACAAAGACGAGCAGATGAAACTTTATCTCGACGCGCTCGCCCAGGCTTACGACCCGCACTCGGAATACCTGAGCAAGGCCGACATGAAAAATTTCAGCATTAACATGGGGCTCTCCCTGGTGGGCATCGGCGCCATGCTTCGCTCTGAAGATGGCTACGCGAAAATTGAGAGCTTGGTGCCTGGCGGTCCAGCGCAAACGGACGGAAGGCTCAAGGTCGGCGACCGCATCACTGCCGTAGCACAAGGCCAGGCGGAATATGTCGATGTTCGCGAGATGCGACTCGACAAAGTAGTCGAAATGATTCGCGGGAAAAAAGGCACGCGTGTCCGCTTGCTTGTGATTCCCTCCGACGCCACCGATCCCTCGCGCCGGAAGAACGTCGAGCTGGTGCGCGATGAAATTAAGCTGAAAGATCAGGAAGCGCGCGCTGACATCATCATCAAGAAAGACGAGAACGGCGAGCCGATAAAACTCGGCTGGCTCACGCTGCCCTCTTTCTACGCGGACATGGACAAGCACCAGAAAAGCACCACGCGCGATGTGCTGGCATTGCTCAAGCGGCTGAAGAAAGAGAACATCGCCGGACTGGTTGTCGACCTGCGCAAGAACGGCGGCGGCTCGCTCGAGGAAGCGCTCTCGCTCACCGGCTTATTTTTGAAGTCCGGTCCGGTTGTTCAGACCAAGGATTACAACGCAACCATCAGAATTTCATCCGATCCCGATTCGGGGATTGCATACTCCGGCCCGTTGGTTGTCCTGACCAGCCGGCAGAGTGCGTCGGCGAGTGAAATTTTCGCTGCTGCGCTTCAGGATTACGGCCGGGCGGTAATAGTGGGCGACAAGAACACATTCGGCAAAGGCACCGTGCAGACGATCCTACCGATTGGCCGGTTTGCATCGCTGTTGGGGAGTCATTCCGACGAGGACGGCGCGTTGAAGTTGACGATCCAAAAATTCTATCGCGTGGCAGGAGGCTCTACGCAGCTACATGGCGTCGCGTCCGACATTGTCCTGCCGAGCTTGAGCGATCTGCCTGAATTCGGGGAAGGCGCGCTGAAAAATGCGCTGCCGTATGACGAAGTCGCCAAGGCGAAATACACCAAATGGTCTGATAGCCATTCGCTTTTTATTGACCAGCTTCGGCGGCGTTCGGAAGAGCGCGTGAAGGGCGATCCCGAATTTCACTACGTCATGGATGACATGGATCGTTTGCGCCACAAGATCGACCAAAACCGAATCTCACTGAACGAAGATCTGCGGAAGAAAGAGCTCGCAGATGATAAACTGCGCAAGGAAACGCGTTCGAAAGAGCGTTTGGCGCGCAACCAGGAAGAGCCGCGAATCTATCGCGTAACGCTCGACACGGTCGACAAACCGAATCTGCAATTGATCATGTATCCGGGGAAACTGGCTGAGGCGAAAAAGAACGGCGTTGCGCCGAAAGTGGATTCCGACGCCGCTCCCGACGCGGATTCTGATTTGATTGACGGCCCGAGCGCGGACGGCGACAACAAGGATCCGCTGATCGATCCCGAGCGCGAGGAGTCGCTTAACATTCTGGCTGATCTTGTCCAGCTTTCGAGCGGACCGAAGACAGCCAGCACCAATCACTAAGCGGCCAGGAAGAGCTGTAGCCACCGGCCTGAGGGGTTCCTTCCCTCCATCATCACCGTCCTCCTCCAAAGACGGCACCATTACGGCCGTGGCTACCGCGCCGTAATCTTTTTCGTCGGTTACCGCCACCACAATGCAGGAGGCGGAGGCGGGAAGCGCGGACCCATGAATGGGCCGAAACGTGGATGGCGCGGAAAACCCGGTTGCGGTTGGCCTGAGTAGTAGCGGTTCACTGGCGTTCTGCCGAACACAGTAACGGGAGTCCCGACCTGGACGGCGTTAAAAAACGCAATCGCGTATTGCTCTGGCATGCGGACGCAACCGTGCGAAGCAGGATAACCCGGTAAATATCCGGCGTGCATTCCGTCTCCGCCGTTAAATCGCATAAAGTAATGCATTGGCGCTGGGATAAATTTTCCGCCCGGGGGGACCTGCATGTCGGCGTCCGCATCCGCCACAAGAGTGTTCCCGCGCGCATCAACAATCTTCCCATACATGCTCGAATAATGACTGCGCTCCTTGTCCAGAATCGTGAACGAGCCCGTCTTGGTCAGGTGGCCGTAGCGTCCACTCGATATAGGTGACGCCAGAAGTGGACGGCCATTTTGCAGGAGGTACGCCCGCTGTTCCTGCAAATCGATCTCGACGGAAGTTTCCGCGCGCAACAACACCGCTATGCAGGAGAATATGGTCAGCCCTAAGAGCACCCTCACACTGCGTTTAAACCCGCGTGATGGCCGAAAGTCTCAAAGCTACACCGCGATTGGCGCTTTGATCGATGGATGTGGATCGTAGCCGGCGAGTTCGAAATCTTCGAACTTGAAGTCGTGAATGTTTTTGACGGCAGGATTCAGTTTCATCCGCGGCAACGGCCGGACATTGCGGGAAAGCTGCTCCCGCGCCTGGTCGAAATGGTTTTTATAAAGGTGCAGATCGCCAAAGGTGTGAACGAAATCGCCCGGCGCGAGATCGACGACTTGCGCCACCATCATTGTGAGCAGCGAATACGAAGCGATGTTGAATGGCACACCGAGAAACAGGTCGCAGCTGCGCTGATACAACTGGCAGCTTAATTCACCGTCCTGCACGTAAAACTGAAACAGCACGTGGCAGGGTGGCAACGCCATTTTCCCGATCTCAGCCGGGTTCCACGCGCTCACAATAAGGCGTCGGCTCTGCGGGTTGGATTTGATCTGCGCAATCAGGTTATCGATTTGATCGACGCGCACGCCGTCTGCGCCTCGCCAATCCCGCCATTGCGCACCATAAACGCGGCCAAGCTCGCCATTTTTGTCAGCCCATTCATCCCAGATCGTCACGCCGTGCTCGTTCAAGTAGCGAATGTTGGTATCACCGCGCAGAAACCAAAGCAGCTCATAGATGATCGATTTAATGTGCAACTTTTTCGTTGTGAGCAGTGGGAACCCCGGCCCGTCGGCGCGCAAATCGAATCGCGTCTGCACACCAAATACCGATAACGTCCCTGTCCCTGTGCGATCGGTGCGATCTCGGCCATTCTCAAGCACAAGCCGGAGCAGATCGTGATATTGTCGCACGCCGAAATTTTATCGCGGCGACGCGCATTCGCGAAACAGAATTTCCTGTTGCGACGAATTTGTGATCTGACGGGCGTGCTGCTTGGAACGTTTCCGAATACATGTGATGGTGCGAACGCAGTTCGCGAAATATTTTTGTTGCGGGGTGAGTTTAGAATGAAGAGAACAGTGCCGCGTTGGCGCCATTACTGTTTTGATGGAGCTCGAAAACGAGCCGAACTGTCCCGGCTCAAGCATCTGTTTCAACATGCCGATTCGCTTTAACTCATCGCAAACAGCAGTTTACGACGAACTGTCAGGATTGGTCCGACCCTTGCTTAGGTTCCATCTGGGTTAGTCTCGTCAAGGCGAGTTCTGCACCCGCTGAGAGACTTCACAGAAAGGAAATTTTGAATTTATGGCAAAAGTTTTAGGTATCGATCTGGGCACCACTAACTCCTGCATGGCTGTGATGGAGGGTAGCGACCCGGTAGTGTTGGAAAACAGCGAAGGCGCGCGCACGACGCCGTCGGTTGTTGCATTTACAAAGAGCGGCGAGCGGCTGGTCGGCCAGGCCGCGAAACGTCAGGCGGTGACGAACCCGCAGAACACGATCTTCTCGATCAAGCGGTTCATGGGCCGCAAGTACGATGAAGTCCAGGAGGAAATTAGGCGCGTCCCTTACAAGGTCGTGAAGGCCGCCAACGGCGACGCGCACGTGCAGGTGGAGGTCAACGGCCAGCGCAAGACATTTTCGCCGCCGGAAATCTCCGCAATGATTTTGTCGAAGTTAAAGGCCGATGCGGAAGCGAAGCTCGGCGAAAAAATCACACAGGCTGTGATCACTGTGCCGGCGTATTTCAACGACTCACAACGCAACGCAACGAAGGACGCCGGCAAGATCGCCGGGATGGAAGTATTGCGCATCATCAACGAACCGACCGCGGCATCGCTCGCTTACGGTCTGGACAAGAAAAAGGATGAGAAGATCGCTGTATACGACCTCGGCGGCGGCACGTTCGACATTTCGGTCCTCGAGATTGGCGACGGCGTTTTCGAAGTAAAAGCGACGAACGGTGATACTCACTTGGGTGGCGACGACTGGGATGCGCGCATCATGGATTGGATCATCAACGAGTTCAAAAAGGATACCGGCATCGATCTAAGCAAGCAGCCGGACGCGGTTCAACGGATCAAGGAGGAAGCTGAGAAAGCCAAGATCGCGCTTTCATCGACGCAGGAATACGAAATCAATCTGCCGTTTATCACCGCGGACGCCAGCGGGCCGAAACACATCCAGAAGAAACTCACGCGCTCCAAGATGGAGCAGCTCTGCGATGATTTGTTCCAACGGACTGTCCCGCCTGTGAAAGCGTGCTTGAAAGACGCGCAGCTGACGGAGAAGGAAATTAACGAGCTGGTGCTGGTTGGCGGCATGACGCGTATGCCCAAGGTTCAGCAAATTGCCCGCGACCTCATCGGCAAGGAACCCCACAAGGGAGTAAACCCTGACGAAGTGGTCGCGATCGGCGCTGGCATTCAGGGAGGCGTGCTTAAGGGCGACGTCAAGGATGTGCTTCTTCTCGATGT
>DATFXC010000180.1:0-7712 GCA_035258625.1 Candidatus Udaeobacter sp.
CTCCAGTGACTTCACCAAATTCCCAGGCAGCGGTCGCACGCGATCGAAAATGCGCGCAGCCAGTGGTTTGGCCGTCGTGTATCCGGCGGCAAACATTTCCAGCCGCGCATCCAAATTGTCTATGTAATGAAGCGCCATTGCCTCCGGCGTTTTCGGCGCAACGGGCGAACCAAATTCCGGCTCGCCATGATGCGCGCCGATCAAATGCAAAAGGTGCATTCGCACATCTTCCGATGCCGGCGCGAGATTCTTCCACGCCTCGGCGTTTTCGAAGCTTAGCCTTCTCCACAATGCGTTCACCAATTCGAGTCCAATGGAGATATGTCCCATGAGTTCGCCGAGCTCGTCATAATTCATGACGAATCCGTTCTCCGGCAGCGCGTTCTCCCAAAGTTTTCCAGAGTCGTGGAAAAGAATCCCCGCGAGCAAAAGGTCGAAGTTCAACTCGGGGTAAAGCGGTGCGATCTGCTTCGCGATGCGCATCATTTGCGCTGTGTGCTCGACCAGTCCACCGCGTCGCGCGTGATGATAATTCCGTGCCGCTGCGGTACGCCGAAACCGATCGCCCCATTCGTCAAGAAAAGCTTCGCTCAACGCGCGCAGCCGTGGATCGGCGATCGCAATCACCGTTTGCCTTAGAAATTCGAAATCGGCGGCCTGTTTGGCGCGTAAATCTGCAGGGCCTTGGAGCAATTCGTTTTTCTCCTGCTCCGTCAACGGCCGCACAGTCCATCGGTTTTTCTCTACCTCAAGGCCGTACTGCGCGTGCTGATAAAACTCACCTTCCAGTTGGATAAAACTTTCCGTGGTGAACTCGCTGCACGTTTTGTACGCAGGATGATCGCTCCAGACCCGCAGTTTGATCCGATCGCAGGCATCTGCCAGCACGAGTTCGCAATACGGTTTTCCTTCGCGCTGCGTTTTGCCAGTCACCGACTCTACCTGCACATGCACACGCGCCGAGACTGGGCCGTTCTGCACTGCCCGGCGAATTTCAGTGAGCGTTAGCAGATTCATTGGCTTTGAATGTATCACGAGCCGCAAGTCGCGCTGTAGCGTAAGCATCCTGCCTGTGGGGCAACCAGACCTCCTCGCCTGGTTAGTTCAGCGAAAGCGACAGGCGAGATGCCTGCCAGCCCCACAGACAAGATGTGTGTGCTACGTTGCGTTGCTCCCATGTTTCTGAAGCGTCTCGAATGTAGCGCGTGCGGACTTGAGCACGAGTGGTCTCGGCTACAAAATCTTTGTCGCTCCTGCAATAGACCGCTGTTTGCAATCGTTGATCTCGCGGCGGCGAGTCGAACCCTGACCCGCAAGACATTGCTCGCGCGGGAAAAATCGCTGTGGCGTTATCGCGAAGTGTTGCCGTTGCCGTCTGATGTTGAGCAGGTTTCGTTAGGTGAAGGCGGAACGCCGCTGTTGCCAGCACAAAGATTCGGCGACGATGTCGATCTCTGGATCAAAGACGAGTCTCTCAATCCGACACAGAGCTTCAAGGCACGCGGAATGAGCGTAGCCGTTTCGATGGCGAAATATCTCGGGGCGACCAAGCTTGCGGTGCCTAGCGCGGGTAATGCCGGCGGCGCTCTGGCTGCGTATGCTGCTCGGGCCGGTATGGAAGCGTACATCTTCATGCCGCGCGACACACCGCGTGCGAATCTTGTCGAGTGTCGCGAGCTGGGCGCTCACGTCACACTAATTGACGGATTGATCATCGATTGCGCCGCGGAAATCACTCGGCGTAAAACAAATGAAGGGTGGTTCGACATGTCCACACTCAAAGAGCCGTATCGGGTCGAGGGGAAAAAGACGCTCGGTTACGAATTAGCGGAGCAACTCAACTGGCAATTGCCCGATGCGATTCTCTATCCAACCGGCGGCGGCACTGGTGTCATCGGGATGTGGAAAGCGTTCGACGAAATGGAAGCACTCGGCTGGATTGGGAAAAACCGGCCCCGCATGTTCGCGGTGCAAGCTGCCGGTTGCGCGCCGATCGTTTGCGCGTTCGAGGCCGGAGAAAAAACCGCGGCAGAATTTCGGGACGCGCACACGATTGCCTCCGGTCTGCGCGTGTCAAAAGCAATCGGCGATTTCCTGATCCTGAAAATTCTTCGCGACTCCAACGGCGGTGCGATTGCCGTCGATGACGAAGAAATGATTCGCGTCGCGCGCGACATCGGAGCAAGCGAAGGTCTCTTCGTCTGTCCGGAAGGAGCTGCTTGTTTCGCTGCGGTGAAACTGCTTCGTAGAGCTGGAAAAATCACTTCCCGTGAACGCGTGGTGATTTTCAACACAGGATCCGGAATCAAATATCTGGAAGCTTACGATCGCGGATTAGGCGGATGAAACAGTCTTACGTTTTTTTCCCGGCGAAGATGGAGATGCGTTTTGCGAAGGCTTTGGCTGGCTCGGCGTAGAAACGGCGTCCGAGTTCCAGTGCATCGCGGCGCAGTCGTTCGCAGCGTTTGGTAATCAGTTTCTGGAGCTGCGAGAGTTCGTCGGCGAGGGCCGCATCACCGCTTTCCTTCTCAAGCCGCGTCCAAAGAAAATCGAGGTCGTGTTCGCGACCAAGCAATTCGCCGAGGACCTCCGCGTCGTGCGCCATCTCTTCCAGAACCACGCGGTTGAGCGGCTGCAAAATGCGCAACTGATACCAAACGTCTTTAACTCGTTTGCGCCACTCATGGAAATTTTCCGGCACCGGGTCGGCAATTGTCTTGGCGAGCCCCCGTTGCCCGCGTTTATAAATCTTGGAGACCGCGCTGCAAATCTGCTTCCAATTCAGGCTATCCAGTTGCCACTCCATCAGACGTGCTTTGACGCTTTCCAACTGTGGTATCGCTTCCTTTTGCCAGCCAGCAAATGCCGCGGAAAAGCTCTCGCGTTCGAGCAACACCAATTCCTCGGTGCGCGGAAAGAGTGGCTCTTGGGATTTTTTCGCTGCCCTATCGCGCAGCTCAGTGAACGTTTGCAATCGCACCTGCGCATCACGCAAATCAGAAATCAATCGTCCGATCTCGCGCACAGAACGATTCTCGCATCTGTGGCAATTCTGGCCGACCGTAGCGGTCGCAAGCCGCATTGCCGCCCGCAGCTTTTTAAGATGCTTGCGCACTTCGTGCACCGTGACACCGCGTTCTTTGGCGGGATTTTGACACAACTGAACGGCGGAATCGGTTTGTTCGCGAAGAACTCGCTTCAGTCCTTTCGGCAAAGGTTCGCGCAATTTCAAACGGAAGGCCATGGTGTTTTCTACGTCATCGCGAGTCGAACGTTACTGTACCGTTTTTCACCGGTCACTTCGCGCCCAAACCACCAGGGCGCTTTGAACGTGCGACAGCTGGCGCTATCAGGGAATTCCACCTCGGCCACGACAAGACCTGCATGTCGGCCGCGATAAATATCGATTTCGATCATAACGTTGTCCCAGGGAATTTCGTAGCGCACCTTTCGCAATCTTCTCCCGGCGGTACCAGGCCAGAGCGCCGCGAACTGTTTCGGGCTCAGCTTGATCTCGCGTTCTTCGCGATGGCTGCCCCGACCGACCTTAAACGTTAACGATGCAGTGCTGCCGGTCTTTCGCAGGCGAACCTGTCGGCCGGCCGACTCGGTTGCCAGATAACCCTGCTCGATAACAAGGCTTCGCGACCGCTTCAGGTCGTCTGGCAGCCATTCGACCAAAAATTTTCGTTCAATTTCCCGATTGTGTCGCGTACGATTGTGCCCTCTCACAAGGTGAACATCCTAAACGTCATACGTTAGCTGTCGAGATTTTCGCGTGCAGACGAAGCTGACTATTAGTGAGCAGTTGAAGGGGTAAAGCTGGTCATTTTAGGACGTTTGTGTTAAACGCCGAGGCGTGTCACAGAGACGCCCTACAATTTTAACCAGTCACCAAGGTTTCTTTCGGCCGCGCTGAGTCGATCCCCGGAGTTCCTGCGCGGCCGCTCGCGGCGTGCGGATGGTAGTGGACGAGCGCGATCGCGCCATCGTCGCCTTCGACTAGGGACGTGCAGCTTTCAACCCAGTCACCACAGTTGTAGTACGCGACCCTGCCAAATTCGCGAATCGCTGCGCTATGTATGTGCCCACACAGCACGCCATCCACATGGTAGCGCTCCGCGTAATGCGCCACAGCTGCTTCGAACTTTCCAATGAAGCTCACCGCATCTTTTACGGTTCGCTTTGCATACGCGCTGAGCGACCAGTAGCCCAAACCGAAACGGCGTCTGACAAAATTGATGAGCGGATTGAGTGAGAGCAAAAACTGGTAACCAAGGTCACCGGCGAAGGCGAGCCACTTCACATTTTGCACGACTGTGTCGAGTTCGTGACCATGAATAATCAAGATGCGCTCGCCTGAGGCGGTCATGTGAATCGCGCGCTCCGCGATCTCAATGTTTCCGTACACGCCACAAAAGCTCGTCACCAGTTCGTCGTGATTTCCGGGAATGTAAATTACGCGCGCGCCTTTGCGTGCTTTGCGCAGAATTTTCTGGATCACGTCGTTGTGCTGCTGCGGCCAATAAATTGCCCGCCGAAGCGACCAGATATCGATTAGGTCGCCCACGATGTAGAGAGTGTCGAAATCGGTCTCGCGCAGAAAATCCAGCAGCGCGGTGGCGTTGCAGCCGCGCGTGCCGAGGTGCGCGTCGGAAATCCACGCGGCGCGATAGCGCTTCGGTCCTCGAAATTGTTCTCGCGATGCATCAAACGAGAAACGCTCCTGCGCGTTGAATGTTGGTGGTGAATTCCTGCGAGGGGGAGTCAACGCCGGCATCCGTGATCAGACGCAAACGTACGGATCGGCAGACGAATCGGCAAAACAATTAGCGTTACATTTGTGTGGCAAACGCATGAGCGGGGCGCCCCGGAAAGCTCGATCCAGAGCGCCCGACTCTCGCTTTCACTGCCTTAACCTAACCCCTGCTTCCAAAAAGATCGCCGCGACTGAACTGACTTAGTGAGTGAACGCATCAAGGTTGCACGGTGCAGTGACAACCAGATGACGGTCGCGAAAAAAACTGGTGACATGTTATTGCCAACTGTGCGAATTGACCGCGAGCACACGGGCTCTCACTTGCGAGCGCCCATTTACGCCTCAATGATGTAGCTGAGTGAAAAAGATAACCATGGCATTCACGACTGTGGTCGCGCTTGCGATTCCCGGATGCGGCCTCTTCGGATCGGGTGAGGCTGTTAAACAAGATCCTGGCCGAACCGTGTATCGAGCTGCGGAAGCTCCTCCGGATCTCCCGGACGCGACGCCAGTGCGACAACAGGTGCCGGGGGAAAAGCGCTCACGGTTGCCGTAAGTTTCTCGCTGAGGAGCAGCGGACGCTACAAACTCTGCTGTCACAGAAACGTAACATTAATTCCATTGCCGGTTTCGCGGCTGTTTCGCATCGTCGCCAGTGTGGAAACCACCGCGCAAGAGTTGTCGATTCCAGCTGAAAAAAGCGCGACCGGAAACCGACGGCGAACCGCCGAATCAGCCATCAGAGCTTTCTTTGGCAGCAACGCGCTTGTTGCCATCATTGTACTGACGTTGATTACCATTTTCCTCTTTCGCGAGGGCTTCGGTTTTTTCGGGCAGAGTCTGGCGAATTTGCGGCTGTATCGGCAGGCGGGCCTCGAATACGTGGACGTCATTCGGGCGCAAGCCGAAAAGCAGACGGCTCTCTCGCGTCAACTCGGCGACATCCGACTTCAACAAGCGCGAACCGGGGCCGACCAGGCGGCGCTCGAAAAATTCGATGAGTTTGCAAATAAATTTAGCGACACCGGCGAACAGTTAAACGGATTGCTCTCGGACGCGACCGACCAGGCGCAGGCGCTGCGTGAAACAATGCTTCGGCTCGGCAGCCGTGCTGATGCTTCTGTGATTGAGAGTGAATCGCAGGACGAAGCCCGCACCGCCGCCGCCACGCCGGCGGGCAGCGAAGCCGAGCAGATGGCCACGCTTCGTACTGCAACAGACAAGTTCGCGCAAATTGCCGATTCGATGAAGGCGCAGATAAACAAACTGCTAGCGGGCCCTCCGGCGTTGTCCACTGCCAAAGCGCGCAAAGCCTTCGCGAAATGGAAAGCCGAAGTCGAAACGTATCTGAAACAGCTTCCCGCAGCTGTCGAAAAACTTCGCGCGTGGGACCCGAACAAACCAGTGCCCGCGTATCGCGCCATCACCTCGTTTCTGTTTGGCACGCAGTGGATCACGGCAAGTTTTTGGCAGGATTGGTACGGCATCATCCCGTTGTTTGTGGGTTCGCTGATGGTCTCGATCGTCGCGCTACTAATTGCTGTTCCCCTGGGAGTTTGTGGAGCGATCTACGTGAGCGAGGTTGCCTCGCCGATTGAGAAGAGCCTGATTAAACCATACATTGAATTCATTTCGGCGATCCCGTCTGTGGTGCTGGGTTTCTTCGGGATCGCTGTGCTCGGCGAAACGATCCGCGCTATCTCACGCGCCTCGTTCATGCAATGGGTGCCGTTCTTTCCAATCAGCGAGCGCCTTAACGTTTTTACCGCGGGATGTTTGCTCGCCCTGATGGCTGTGCCCACCATTTTTACTCTCGCCGAAGACGCGCTTCGTAACGTGCCTCGCGGTTTCAAGGAAGCTTCCTACGCACTGGGGGCAAATCGGCTTCAGACGATCATGCGCGTGCTCGTGCCGGCTTCGTTGTCGGGGATTGTATCGGCAATCTTGCTCGGGCTCGGCCGGGTAATTGGAGAAACCATGGTGGTGCTGCTGTGCGCCGGAAACCGGATCGCTATTCCTGATTTCACTCAGGGACTCGGCGCATTTTTCCAACCTGTGCACACCATGACGGGAATCATCGCGCAGGAAATGGGCGAGGTCGTTCGCGGCAGCATCCACTACCGCGCTCTGTTTATGGTGGGCCTGTTGCTGTTTGCGATCACTCTTGCCATCAACTACGGCGCGCAGAAACTCGTCATGCGCTACCGCATGAGCATTGGCTAAAATGGTCGCAGCCTCATCCAACAGCCGGCGCAGCTTTGTCCAAACGTTCATGTTTTGGGCGTTTCGCTTGGCCACATACTTCGTGCTGGCGTGCGCCACCTACATCTTTCTCGACATTGCGATCAAGGGAAGCCGGACGGTATTCACCAATCACGCGCCGTTCATCAATGTGAAATTTCTCACTGAACCGCCGCAAACGCTCTACGTCTTCGATTATCAGGGAAAAAAAAAGGAGCTCAGCGATCGGGAATTTCGGAAATGGCAGGAAACCCACAAGGAACCGGTTGACGCCACGAGCATCGCTTATTCTGCAGGGGGAATTTGGCCGTGTATTGTTGGCACGGCACTTCTCGTCATCGGATCGATGATCGTGGCTTTAATCATCGGAATCAGTGCGGCGATCTATCTCAGCGAGTACAGCCGCGACACGCGCTTTATACGCTTCATTCGCGTCGCCATTCTAAATCTCGCCGGCGTGCCTTCGATCGTGTTCGGCCTGTTCGGTTTCGGGCTGTTCGTAATCTTTTTTGGCTGGAACGTTTCACTCCTTGCGGGCTGGTTCACACTCGGTCTGATGATTTTGCCGGCGATTATTACCGCCAGCGAAGAGTCGTTGCGCGCCGTGCCGAAAGGATTGCGCGAGGGTTCGCTGGCGCTTGGCGCGACCAGTTGGCAAACGATCCGCAAGAACGTTCTGCCCTATGCGATGCCAGGCATTTTGACTTCTTCA
>DATFXC010000181.1:0-4042 GCA_035258625.1 Candidatus Udaeobacter sp.
AAGCGGTTTCGACCAAACCGCGGGTTTTGATCTCAAGTGTACGGATCTTCTTGAGAATCTCGGTTGTTTTCTCGGCGCGTTCGTCACGCCGAACGGAGGCGGCGGATACGCGAAAAGTCGAGGGGTCTGGCGGAATCACGGCACAGGCAGCCCGGCAAAAATACGTTCGATGATAGTCTCGCTCGTCACTGCCTCTGCCTCGTCTTCATAGCTGACAATGATGCGATGCCGCAACACGTCGGGGCCGATGCTCTTCACGTCCTGCGGCGTGACGTAGCCGCGTCCATGCAGGAACGCGTTCGCACGCGCACCAAGGGCGAGATAAATGGTCGCGCGCGGCGAAGCGCCATAGCGAATCAACCCTTCGAGCCGTAGATTGTAGGCGGCCGGTTCGCGCGTGGCCCAGACTACGTCGACGATGTAATCCTTCACGCGATCGTCGATGTAGATGTTGTTGACGACCTCACGCGAAGCGATGATTTGCTTCGGTTCAACGACAGGATCCACTCGCAAGTCCGGCGCTGAAGTCGCCATTAAATCGAGGATACTTCGTTCCTCGCGTTTTTGCGGGTAGCCGATGTTCAATTTGAACATAAAGCGATCGAGTTGCGCTTCGGGCAGTTGATACGTGCCTTCCTGTTCGATTGGATTTTGAGTCGCCAGAACGAGGAACGGATCGGGGAGGGGATAAGTTTGTTCGCCGATCGTAACCTGTCGCTCCTGCATCGCTTCCAACAGCGCGCTCTGCACTTTGGCTGGCGCGCGATTGATTTCGTCGGCCAGGATTAAATTGGAAAAGATTGGTCCGAGCTTGGTGGTGAATTCGCCAGTGCGCGGATTATAGATAAGCGTTCCGATTAAATCTGCTGGCAACAAATCAGGTGTGAATTGCAACCGCTGGAAACCGGTCTGAATTCCTGCGGCCATTGTTTTAACAGTGAGCGTCTTTGCCAAGCCTGGCACGCCTTCGAGCAGGAGATGACCGTTGGCCAGCAGTCCCAGCAAAAGGCGATCCACTAAATACTTCTGCCCGACCACAACGTGACCGACCTGTTGCCGGAGCGCTGGAATCCACTGGCCCAGCTCTCGTACTTCCTGCGTAATTTCCTGCGTCGATTTCATACGGTCTGGTCAGACACGCTGGGCGGCGAGAACGTTCGATTAAACCTCGCGCTGTGAAGGCCAATCGAATTTTCTATCGTCTGTCAAAAGCATGCTAAAGGTGGTGTCAATGTCAGCTCTCAAACCGTGTCATCGAGCAATTCTTCTTGTCGTACTTTCCGGCCTCGTAGTGTCGCTCCTGGCATGGATCGCCCGGCGTGATCCGGCGATCAATTTTCTGCCTGGCGATCGAGGGGCAGAATGGATCGTCTTTCCAGCTGCCCCTGATGCACGCGCTCATTGGTTCGCCAGCTTCGACACGACATTCAGGCGCGAATTCTTTTTGCCGAAACAGACGACAACAGCGCATTTGAGCGTTCGTGCAATGCGGCGCGCCGAAATAAAAATCAACGGCGCTTCCATTCGATTTGAACCGAATCGGAATTGGAAAGAGATTGCGACCACCGATGTCGCCGCGCAGTTGAATGCCGAGACGAACCTGATCGAAACGCGCGTGTTCAATCACAGCGGCCCACCTGCGCTCTGGCTTAGGCTCGATGCTGACCACTTCGATTTGCATACCGGCGAGGGTTGGGAAGCGTCCTGTGGCGGTTCGTCGTGGCATCATGCCGCACTGGCGTCAACCGCGAGAATTCCCGGCTCGGGGAATTCAATTGGGAACGGCCCGCGCACTTGTGAGGCAATGAAGAACAACTGGCTCGTATGGATCGTTCTCGTCGCGATCGCGACAGTCGCCACTCTCCTCTGGCGCGTAGTTTTCAACAAATCAACGAAGCCGCGACTGGAACAAGCCTTGGTCTTTGTGCTCGCAGGCTTGTGGCTGCTCCTATTCTGGACCAATACGCGCCTGTTGCCGTTCCACATTGGTTTCGATTCCGCCGAACACCTCAAATACATCGACTACCTGGAAAAAAACCAAACGTTGCCTTTGCCGACTCAAGGTTGGGAAATGTATCAGCCGCCCCTTTACTACCTGATTGCCGCCGGAATGCTTTCGCTGTGCCGGCTTTCAATTGACGATCCGGCGTCAGTCAGCGTGCTGCGCTCGCTGGGAGCCTTCTGCGGAATCGCGCAATTCGTTTTTGTATTTCTCAGCCTGCGCTTGCTGTTGCCGCTACGAACGGCGCTTATCGGGCTTTTGATGGCGGCATGTCTGCCGATGCATTTGTATATGGCGCACTACGTAACTAACGAAAATCTTGCTGCCACTCTGGCGACGGTGACGATTTACATCTGTTTGCGCCTGATACGAAGCGACACGCAAAACGTATGGCAATTTGTCCTCGTTGGATTCGCGCTTGGTGCAGCGATGCTGGCCAAAGCGACTATAATTTTGTTGCTGCCAATCGTAGTTGCAGCAATCGTCGTCAAACACTTTCACGCGCGAGCACCAATCGCACTTTCGTTGCGCAATGTTTCTCTGTTGCTCGTAATCTGTCTTGCTGTATCCGGATGGCATTATGGTCGGATTTGGTTGCGCTACGGCACGCCGCTTCTTGGCAATTGGGATGTGGTCAGCGGATTCACGTGGTGGCAGAATCCTGGCTATCACACTGTAACTGATTACTCCCGTTTAGGACGTTCATTAATTGCTCCGCTCTTCAGCGGCTTCGCCGGCGTCGCTGATGGGATTTATTCGACGCTTTGGGGTGATGGTTTGTGCGGCGGCGCGGCGAGTCTAAGTATCGCATGGAACCAGCAGCTGATGGCCGCCGGTTACCTGTGGGCCCTGATTCCGACAGCGCTAATTCTCATCGGCATAGGCGTCGCGCTTGTTCGGCTTGTTCGCACGCCTTCGAGCGAACTGTTACTGCTGCTCGGTTACTCCGGTGTGATCGCGCTCGGGCTCGTCTTTATGACGCTCAAGATTCCTTCCTACGCGCAGGCCAAAGCGTTTTACGGATTATCGGCACTCACACCGCTTTGTTTTTTTGGCGCACTCGGTTGGGAAACGCTGGTGCAACGACATGCAATTTTGCAAATGGTCGTGAGCACGCTCTTTCTCTTTTGGGCGATAAACGGCTTCGTAACGTACTGGATTGTTCCTTCAGTACCGCAGCATGTGCTTGCCGCAAAAGTCTTCGGTTTACAAGGCAAACTCGATCGTGCAGTGGCTGAAACCACACAAGCTGTTGAATCAAATCCATCGAATGCAACCGCACGAGGGTTTCGCGCCCTCAGCTTGGATAAGCTTGGACGTGAGCAAGAGGCGATCAAGGAAGCCGAGCGTGGGATCGAATTGGCCCCAAACGATTCTGCGACTCATTTGCGATTAGCGATTGTTGTAAAGCGCAGTGATCCCATGCGCGCAATCTCCGAAGCCCGCCGTGCCATTGAGCTGGGTCGCGAAAATGTTTCGGCGTATCAATTGCTGATTAATTGTCTGCTGCAATTGCGGCGATACAACGAAGCAACGGAGCTCGGACGCGAATGGCTTGCTCAGGCACCGTACGATGAGGGCGCTCATTCCACCCTGGCTGTAGCAGCTTACGAAGCCGGCGATTCCAAATCAGCCGCGCAACACCTCGGTTACGTGATGATGCTGCGGCCCGGTTCTGAACAACCATATGCGAAACTTCACCAGCTTCTGTTGTCGTTGGTAAAAGCGCGTGATGGTTTGGAACGCCTTCGCGAGATCGCGGCAGATGCACCGGACTCGCCGCGGATGCTCGATGAGATGGCGTGGTTGCTTGCGACGTATCCGGACCCGAATTCGCGCGATGGAATGGAAGCAGTTCGCCTTGCTCAGCGCGCTTGCGCGCTTACTGATCGTCGGGTGCCCGCTTTTCTCGACACGCTGGCTGCGGCTTACGCTGAGACTGGAGACTTTTCACGCGCGGTTGCTGCGGGCGAAGAAGCGTTGAACAGAGCAAGCTCCACAGGTGATGCTGATGCGGTAAAACTGAGCGAAAATATTCTC
>DATFXC010000182.1:0-5980 GCA_035258625.1 Candidatus Udaeobacter sp.
CATGTCGAGACCCCTCAATTTCCGCAATTAGCGAGATCAACCCAAGATGAGGATAGAGATTGTCGTTACAGGGTAATCCGCCGCTATCTAAAAGAAAGTTTTGGACGAACACGATCTTCATGAATTAGAGGGATCTCCCTCCCGATATTTTTGAGCGGGAGACTGCGTTCGGGAACAATTGTGGTTTCGCGAATGACCGTTATTTCCCTGGCGGCGGCGGCGGCGGTGGCGTCGGCGGGGTCGGCGTCGGGGTCGGCACCGGTTCGTGAACGGGGTGATTGCTCACCCGCACGCTGGGAATACCTTTCACCTCTATTCCCACGATTTCAAGTTTCGCCACGTCATGCTTGCGAATGCTCTCCCTCGCTTTCTTTCGCTGTTCCTCAGTTAGCGTGGTCACAAGGTCTGGCGTCTTTCTGGAGCGTTTTCTTGATGCCTTTAGGGTATGCATATCCTCAGGATTTTGAGTTTCCTTCTTTTTGTCAAGCGCATTTGCTTGCCACCGCGGGGACGGAACTGCGGCCTTAATATCTGTAGCGATCCGGCCCTTACACCGCGATACTCACGGGCTCTGAGTAGACCGCGATAGTCACATCGCGAACAACCCTCGCGTCAACAAGGATCCCACTTATAGGCCCTTTCGTGTCACATATTATCAGGGCTCACTTATGCGCAATGTCATAGGCAAGTACAAAGCTGAGAGTGGTGCGCTTTGCAGTCGGGCTCCTGAATCATGCAGGACCTAGGCTAATAAAACGACCAATCGCAACATTCCCCTCAGGGCCTTTAATCTCCTGGATCCTGTTGAAACCGGGTGGTGTGTGCCTTGAGGAGCATGCGTTGTTAATAGCCGGTTTACACGCCGCGGTAACGACCGCGACTTCGACTTGGTCAGATTAAATTTGCTGCAATAATGCTCAGCCGACGCGGAAGCGAACGTGGCGGATGGTTTTGCTCACCTTCTTCTGGGGGCACGCTCACGCCGAAGGATGCTATCAAAAAGCGATGGCCGGTGCAAAGTGTCTTCCGAAACGGGGCGAAACCCCTCGCCGTCGTTGAGCGCGCGCTCCTCGGTTTCGGCTTTTTTTCACGTTAATAGTGACTATTTTATGACGATGACCAACGCCCCCCGAACACGCTCCGGCATAAATCTCGTTTCGCTCTGTCAACAGAAGTAGCCGTGAGCAGCACAATCAGACTTTGCGGAAAGTGCGGAACTGAAATCCCGGCCGACGCGCCTGAGGGCGGCTGTCCGGGTTGCCTTCTTGCGACGGCGCTCGATGCTGCCGGCGGACAAATGGTCTTTGGCCGCTACACGCTGGTCAAGGTGCTCGGCCGCGGCGGGATGGGAATCGTGTGGCAGGCGCGCGACGAAGAACTGGAGCGCGACGTCGCGCTAAAATTTCTTCCTGACCTGATGATCCAGGATCGTGCGCTGTTGGATCAACTCAAACGTGAGACAAAGCGCTGCCTGGAATTGACCCATCCGCATATCGTTAGGATTCACGACTTTGTGCACGACGAACGTTCCGGCTGCATTTCCATGGAGTTTGTCGATGGAGAGACACTTTCCAACTTGCGGGCCGAGAAAGAACAAAAGGTCTTTAAACCGCATGAGCTTGGCGACTGGATCACTCAGCTTTGTGAAGCCCTCGATTACGCGCACAATCGCGCGAAGATCATCCATCGTGATTTAAAGCCCGCAAACCTGATGCTGAACCAACGCGGCGATCTAAAGATCACTGATTTTGGTATCGCGCGCAGTCTCGCTGATTCAGCGACTCGATTAACCTCAGAGCAGGGCCGATGCGGCACCCTCGTTTACATGAGCCCGCAGCAGTTGAGCGGCGAGCGCAGCACACATCTTGATGACATATACTCGCTAGGCGCGACAATCTACGAATTGCTTACCAGCAAGCCGCCGTTCTATTCGGGCAATATCGACCGGCAGATTTGTGAGCGAGTCGCTCCTTCCATGACCGAGCGGCGCAAAGAATTAGACATCGAGCCGGCGTTAGTTGCGCCAGTTTGGGAAGATACGGTCGCAGCGTGTCTGGCAAAAGACCCCTCGCGGCGTCCGCAATCCGCTGCAGAGGTTGCGCAACGACTCCAGCTTCCTTCAGGACACGCAAGAATTAGGACGGCCGCTGGCGAGGCTTCAAATAAGAAAGGGCTTTTTGTCGGTGGCGTCGTGGCGCTCTCCATTCTCACGTTGGCTGCCATTTATCTCGGAGTGTCCAAGCGCCATGAAAAACCACTGCCACATGTGTCACCAATTCCCGAAAAATCGATTGCTGTCTTACCCTTCGAGAATCTGAGCGATGAAAAACAGAACGCTTACTTCACCGATGGTGTACAGGATGAAATTCTCACCGACCTCGCCAAAGTTGCCGACCTGAAAGTAATTAGCCGTACAAGTGTCATGCAGTACAGGAACGCCGCAACACGCAACCTTCGTGAAATCGCCCAGCAACTCGGCGTCGCGCACGTACTCGAAGGGAGTGTGCAACGAGCAGGGAGCCGTGTGCGCGTAAGCGCCCAGCTTATTGACGCCAAGACAGACACGCATGTATGGGCGGAGCGATACGACCGCGATTTAGCTGACGTCTTCGCGATACAAAGCGAAATTGCCAAGACAATCGCCGACCAGCTTCAGGCCAAAATTTCGCCGAGCGAAGAGGCGGCGATCGAGAAAGCGCCTACGACTGACCTCGCGGCTTTCGATCTTTACGAGCGCGCCAAAACTCTCTGGGCCGACGTCACAGATCCACTCCACGCGCGGGAGAAGCTCCCGCAAGCCGCTCGACTACTCGATGAAGCTGTTGCCCGGGACCCGCAGTTTCTGCTCGGCTGGTGCTTACTCTCGAGAGTGCATAGCGCTCTCTATTGGACTGGGGTTGACCACGTCCCAGCTCGTCTCAATCTAGCTAGTGCGGCCGTACAAACCGCGTTGCGCCTTCAGCCTGAGGCGGGCGAAACCCACCTCGCTTTGGCGAACTACTGCTACTATGGCTTCCGCGACTACGGACGCGCCCGCAATGAATTGGTCATTGCGAGACGTACCCTACCCAATGATGCCGAGGTATTCCTTTACACGGGTTTTATCGACCGCCGTGAAGGGCATTGGGAAGACGCAACGATTAACTTGGAACGCGCGCTTCAGCTAGACCCGCGCAACCTCTTTACGCTTCAACAAGTGGCGCTGACGTACCTGGCACAGCATCGCTACCAAGATGCTATCCGAATCTACGATCGTACGTTGACAGCGTTTCCAAGCGACCCATTGACCCGCATTACCCGGGCACAGATTGCACTGCATTGGAAGGCGGATATCAAGCCGTATCAGATCACGCTTGCCAGCGTAATAGCGGAATATCCTCGTATTGCCCCGGATGTGGACTATCCCGACTATGCTTTATGCGAACGAACCAATGCTGCGGCCACTCGCGTGCTAGGAAACTACCCGCGCGAGGGCGTGATAACGGACTACGGCGTCAATTGTCCTCGCGCCTATTGGGAAGGTGTCGTTGCTCGTTGGCAGGGCGACTCAGCGAAAGCGGAAGGTGCCTTTATGGCCGCCCGGAACGAAGTAGAAAAAATTTTGGCGAAGCAACCGGACTTTGCCGCTGCTACCAGCCTTTTGGGCGTGATCGATGCCGGGCTCGGGCGCAAAGAAGATGCGCTCCGCGAGGGCCGTCGCGCGTGCGAATTGCTGCCCATCTCCAAGGACGCCATTAGTGGCGTGGCCTTAGCTGTTAACTTGGCGCAAATCTATACCTGGACTGGTGAGAACGATCGGGCCATCGAGCAGATCGCTGCAGTGGAGCGCATCCCAAACACCCTTAGCTATGGCCTTCTCAAGCTTCATCCTTACTGGGACTCGCTGCGCGGCGATTCGCGCTTCCAGAAAATTGTCGCCTCGCTCGCACCGAAGTAGTAGGAAGACCCACACCTGCTACATAAATTACTGACTCGCGTATACCGTCGATCCCAAGATCCTTTTCGATTAATGTGTCCTTTAGCGCGGCCGTGCAAAACGGCGCAAGGCCTAGCCAGGTTGCTACAAGACAGAATGTTTGGCACAAATGGCCCGCGTCGAGAAGCACCACGCGGTAGGCACGAGCGTGACGATACTTCCACATGGCGCGTGGAAACACGGCAGTCATTAAAAATAAAGCGGCAGCGTTTCTTATGTAGCCTTGGTATGCGCAATATCGCCATGCTGTATCGCGCGTGATGTTCATGCTAATTGGCGTTAGTTGATGACGGGCGGGATGGTAATGATACAAACCCGGTTTCAGGCCTCCGACACGCAAGGCCATCAAATACACTTCGCCGGGGTGCCGCGCGCCGCCAGACGGGCTGGTTTTATGGAGCAACTCCCCAAACATAGGGGAATGCAAATAGCCGGTGACGCCCCAGACCAGAGAGAGAAGGTCGGATACATTTTCCAGAGTCACCTCCCTTTTCGAGAATTCTCGATGTGTTTTTCTCGCCAACAGAACTCGGATGAACTCGGAATCGGGAAAAGTGCTTGATGGAAGCAATTTCTTAGCCCCTCTCAAAGTCTTGAAGATTTTAGGCTGTGACGTCTTTGGTAGGAGAGACCTCAACCGATTGAAACTCCAATTGTCACGGACATAACGCACATCCTTCGTGGAGAAATGAAAGCTGCCTCCGGGCAACCAATCGGACCATTCCTTTGCGATGCGATCGTCCCTTGTCGCTTCCGTCGAGTTTCTCGGAAGGAGCAGCCCATATCGCACTAGTTGCATAAGAGCGGAACGGACACTCCTAGGCGTGTAATCGGCGAAATGCGCGATAGCCTCTTGAGAAGTCCGCCATTCGCTAAAGAAATGGAGAAGTTCGCCAGCAATTGGTCGGCCGGAGACAGCCAGTCTTCTGGCGAAGTTATGAAAAACCAGCCGACCGTCTCGCCAGTACAACAACAAGCACCTAGCCCGTCGCAACGGGCCGGTGTGTTCGAATATCAATTTCTGTGCCAGATAAGCATTGGGCTCGCGAGACCCTTTTCGACCTTTTTCAGTTCCAAGCTTAATTTTTGGTGAGCCAGTTTCAATTTTTTGTGGGCCGTTTGCAGCTTTTTGACGTGGGCCTTGGCCTGTTTCTGCCGGTGATCGGGTGTTTTTGTGAGTTTTTTCTTATTAGCCATTGTTGTTATTCCTTTCTTTAAGCAACGAAGCCTAATTGGGTTTTCGAAGCTTGAAGTCTTTATACTGAAAGAGCTTACCAAATGTCAACGAGGCAAAAAGCGTCACCCAGCACTGCTATTCAGATCAGCCGATGCGGAAGCGCACGTCGCGGATAGTTTTGGTGCCGAAGCGTTGTTTGAGTTTTCGCAGGATTTCGGCCTTCGATATTTGTTCGAGCTCGTAGTGCAAAGCCGGTTGGAGCACGCGGACATACAGAATTCCTTCGCGCAAGGCGACCGGCGCGGAGTGCGCGGCGATAAAGTCGCCCACGATTTTTGACCAGGCTTCGATTACTTCAGTTTCGCGCAGGCGCTCGCGTAACCCGAGGCGTTGCATCAGTTTCGGCATCAGCTCCGCCGGTGATTGCCACCGGTCGGGTTGCATTTTTTTCTGGGGTAAGCCTCGCCATTCAGCGATCACAGCGGCGCGAAGGGAAGCGTTCATGGAGTCAGAGAGTCACGGAGTATTTGAATAATGGAGCGGTGGAGCAGCGACGTCAGCCGGCAGAGGGAGCAGGCGAGATTTGGGGCCGCTCGCCAGGAGAAGGAACGCGTGCGGTCTGGAAGCTGCGCCATCTGTCGAGTGGCATCGCAGCGACGGCCATTAATGCGAGTTGGCTGATCATGAATCCGACCAGCCATGGAAATGCCTTTTGCATGAAGCCGTAGGAATGCAGGCCCACGCCGAGCATGTTCACGCCGAACCACGAGAAACTGGTGACAATGTTGCCGAACAGCGCCATGATCATCAGCCCGCGTTGGCGGATG
>DATFXC010000183.1:0-6811 GCA_035258625.1 Candidatus Udaeobacter sp.
TGCAAATGAAGCGTCGATCGCGTACCGGCGATCGTGGCCAGGTCTGTCGGGCACGAATGAAATGAGGCTGTGCGGTTTGCCAAGTCGATCGAGAATCATTCTAACAAGGTCGAGATTCGCCATCTCATTGTTGCCGCCGAAATTATAAGCAGTTCCAGGCTTGCCCTCGAAAAGCGCCGCGACAATGGCGGCGCAGTGATCGTCCACGTGGATCCAATCGCGCACATTCATGCCATCGCCATACACAGGGAGCGGCTCCTCACGGAGCGCCTTAATAATCATGAGCGGGATGAGTTTCTCAGGAAATTGATATGCACCGTAATTGTTCGAACATCGGGTCACCAAAACCTCCTGACCGTATGTCTTGTGTGACGCGAGCACGAGAAGGTCCGCGCTGGCTTTACTGGCTGAATAGGGCGAACTGGGATCGAGTGCTGATTGCTCAGTGAACTTCCCCGTTGGCCCAAGCGACCCGTACACTTCGTCCGTCGAAATTTGGATGAATCGCTGAACGCCGTGGCGTCGTGCGCAGTCCAACAGCACGCTCGTGCCAATGACGTTTGAATGAATAAAGTTGAGCGGGTCGTTGATGCTTCGATCGACATGCGATTCTGCAGCGAAATTGATGACCGCATAGAACCGATGTTCGGTCATCAAAGCGTCCATCAGGTCGGCATTTGCAATATCGGCTTTGAAAAATTCGTAACGCTCGCCATGTTTTTCCACCACGCCATCAAGGTTGGCGATATTACCGGCATAAGTGAGCACATCGACATTAGTGACGTATGCGGGCTTGTAATGTTGCAAAATATATCGAATAAAGTTGCTCCCGATGAATCCGCAGCCACCGGTGACAAGGATGCGCATGGCAGCGCGTACTAGCAGTGCCGAACGCAGCGCGCTAGTAGAATCTGCTCTCGCTACCGCACGAGCAAGCGACAACATGCGGCAGTGGAAAGGTCGTTTCGAGGGAACGGACTGGGTACCGTGGTTAATCCTCGCACTGGCAGCGTTCCTGCGCTTCTTCCTGTTGGGCATTAAGCCACCGCACTTCGACGAGGGCATCAACGGCTGGTTCGTCGATCAAGTAATGAAGAACGGGTTTTACCGTTACGACCCGACCAATTATCACGGTCCGCTTCACTTTTATGTTCTCCTGTTGTTTGAGAGTTTGTTTGGACGCAACGTGTGGGCGCTGCGTTTGCCTGTCGTGCTGGTGAGCATCGCTTGTGTGTGGCTGGCGTTGAAGTTCGAGCCTTTGGTAGGACTAAACGTCAGCCGAATCGCGGCGCTGGCGATGGCGGTCTCACCCGGGTTCGTTTTCTACGGGCGGTATGCCATTCACGAAGTATGGCTGCAGTTCTTCTCGATGATGTTCATTTTGGGGCTGCTCGGTTTGTGGAAGCGCGGCACGCTGACGTACTTGTGGTACGCCGGCGTGGGGTTAAGCGGCATGATCCTCACGAAGGAGACCTACGCCATTCATGTCGCCTGCGCCTTGCTTGCGATTCCAACTCTGGCAATTTCGTACGCGCTAAATCGCGTTCCGGACGTCAAGCCTGCAAAGCAACCCTGGAGCTGGATCGATCTCGCCATGATCGTGATCGCAGGCGGATTTGCTATCGTATTTTTCTATTCCGGAACGTTCTTTAACTGGAGCGGTGTCAAAGGTCTGTATCTGGCATTTAGGGCATGGACCGAGACTGGCGCTGCGGGCCACGGCCATGAAAAGGCGTGGGATTACTGGCTCAAGATAATCGGGCCGACGTGGGAAGTCGGCCGGGCGGACTTCTTCGGTTACGAACTACCAATGCTGCTCGGGCTCATTTTGTGTCTGTTTTGCCAGAAGTTTAAGAATCTCAATTTGCGATACCTGGCGATCTATGGCGCCGGCAGCTTCGTTGCTTACAGTCTAGTCAAGTACAAGACGCCGTGGTGCGTTATCAGTTTCGGCTGGCCACTGCTGTTCATCTTCGGCGGGGCGATCTTGTTGGTTCGTCCAAAACATTTGCGTCTCGCGCAACGCACGATCGGCGTGCTGCTGTGCATATCCCTCGCCTCAAGTATCTGGCTGAATTATTTCAAGTGTTCTTCGCCAGACGAGCCGTACGCGTACGTCCAGACGTACAACGATATATTCAAATTAACGAAACCGCTTCTAACCCTGGCGAAACGAGATCCGTCAAACTATCACCTTACCGGACATCTGATTCGCTCGAGCGTTTATCCGCTTCCGTGGATGCTGGGTGATTTCGATCGGGTCGGTTACTACGAAGGAGGAAACATGCCGCCGAATCTTGATGGCGATTTTCTCCTTGTGCAGCAGGACAAAATAAAAGACGTCGAATCGAAATTGAGGGGCATCTATTACACTGACACACTCACGATCCGGAATTATCAAGACCCGTCGAAGGCGTTCTTCAGCGCCAGAGTGTTTAAGGACTTGTTCCCGGGCAAAGAGCCGGACTTTATCGGCACCGCACCGAAACTATCACCTTCTCCGGCACCCGCTAAGGTTCCATGAAGTGGGTCACAGCTGGGATTACGTTCGTTAATTTGTCGGTGGTTTGCGGACTTATCCTGGGACTCGCCGGGCGGGGGTTAAACACGATGAGCGCAGCTCTGGCGCTGGTGTGCGGCGCAGCATTTGCAGTCGCCGCTTTTCTTGGGACTCGCGACATCGCGGTTGAACAGAAATCCGCCAATGGCCAGGCAGTAGAAAAAAAGTCGCCCAAACGTTCCGAGGCCGAAGACGCGCAGAATGCAATTCCATCGGCCCTGAAGCGCTATCGCCGCGTCTGGTTTTGGGCGGTCGCGGTCTGCTTCGCCGTCTTTGCCGTGCGATCGTTTTGCTGGCTGTTGTACATCGATAGCAGCGAACTAAAGATCCAGTCTCCGAACAACCTGGGCGACCTTTCACTTCATTTGACGCTCATTAAGAATTTCGCCAATGGCGTAGCGCTTTGGCCGGACAGTCCGATTTTCGTGTTTAGCAAACTGAGATACCCGGCCGGCATCGATCTTTTCAACGCGCTGCTTTCCCTGGCTCACGTCGATCTGTTAACGGGATTGGTTTGGGTCGGATTAATGTCTTCACTCGCGATCTTTTACGGGTTCTACCGGTGGGGCGGCACCTTCGCTGTTGCAGGTTTTCTGTTTAACGGCGGCATCGCCGGATTTCAGTTTTTGAAGATGTTCAAGTTTTTGGATTATCAGGGCACAGCGGCAGATATCGCCCACAGACCGATCGCTTGGAAAAGCATTGCTTTATCCATGCTCGTGACGCAGCGGGGCTGGCTTTACTCGATCCCGGCAGGCCTGGTACTGCTCTGGCATTGGCGCGAGAAATTTTTTAGTCCAGCCAACGGCGACTCGGCCGCAGAAATCCCGGCGCAGGCGGATGAATCCGTAACGAACCAGCCGCGCCCACGCAAAGGTCCCCTGCCCTTCTGGGTTGGGCTCTCGATCTATGCATCAATGCCATTGTTCCACCTACACACGTTCATCGCGCTGACAATCGTGCTGATCGTTGGGTTGTTTTTCGAACGTGCAACCGAACTCAAATTCATCCTCAATGTGGTGCGCAACGAAGGAATCGCCGGCATCGGCCGCTTGATTTCGCATCCGAAGATGTGGCCCGAGATTTTCCGTGACGCGCCGATTCGCGGACACTCTGCCGCCATACTGATCGCGGCGTTCATTCCGGCAACTTTTTTCGTTTGGCTGACGACCGATCAGTTTCATGCAGCATCGGTGCTCAAATGGCATCCCGGCTGGGCGCAGGATTCGCCGGATCTCGCCGCGCCCTATTTCAAGCTCGGTCCGAAGGATTTTGGGTCGTCCACCGCGTTTGGTTTGCTGTTGCAAAAAACATGGAACGGCGTGATTGCTCCATTCTTCCAATTTTGGCTGCCAAACTTCGGCCTGTGGGTACCGTTGACGCTGGCACTGGTTGGATTGTGCGGCTGGCGAATTTGGACAGAAAAGTGGCGCTGGGGCGATAGACCGCCGGCGGATATCGCCTTCGTGCTGGCGGCAGTGCTGATTTTCGCTTTCGGCTATTTCGTGCAAACCGCGCCGTGGGATTGGGACAACCTCAAACTCATGGTGTGGGGTTACTTTCTTATCCTGCCTTTCCTATGGAGCGACATCCTTTCGCGCTGGGCGTTTCCCGAACGCGCGGCTACATGTCTGTTGCTGTTTGGTTCGGGATTTGTCACCCTGCTCGGCGGGCTGACTGCTGGACACCCGGGGTTTGGATTGATTGAGCGCGCGAGACTCGATCACATCGGCACGGCGCTTCGACCTTTGCCGATGGAAGCCCGATTCGCCACCTACCCAACCTATAATCATCCAGTTTTACTGCAGGGTCGCAAAGTTGTCCTGGGCTATCCTGGCCATCTCTGGACGGAAGGATTCGATTGGGGCAAGGCAAATGATCAATTGACAGCGTTGATGAACGGAGCCGCGAACTGGCGCGAGGCCGCGAAAACTTTGGGAGTGCGCTACATCTTTTGGGGCCAGGACGAACGAACCAATTACCAATCAAGCAGCCGCCCATGGGAAGCCACCGCGTTCCTCGTCGCGTCCGGTGACTGGGGCGCGATTTACGACCTCGCGCAGGAGGCCCCGTCGCGTTGAGCACGACGCTCGTGTTTCGCGCCGAAGGCAACGTCTCACGCGCCACCGAGCTTTCGTCGTACCCGAAAGGGATGTACGAGGAAAACAAAATACATTGCGCTTACAAAGTCGGTTACGCTCGAGGGAGGACTCGTCAAGCGCAAGGGGCCGCTGCGCAAGCCCGCAAAAACGTTTTGGACCGTGAGCACTGCGGGCATTGGCATGCTGGTGTAATGCCGGCCAAAGGCGTGCAGCCGATGCGCGTCGGAAGTGGCGATTAATGGTTTGCCAAACCGGGCTGCCACTTTTTTCGCGCGGCGATTTGGATTGAACGGGCCAATGTGAAAATGACAGAACTCAATCGCGTCAAAACAATCTATTTCTGCAAACAGCCGAGATCCGATTGAGCCCCCGAAAATGTAAAACGGGTGTGGCGCAACCATGAAAATAGAATTCCCGCGCTGTGCGCGCAGTCGTCGCAGATCATCGAAGTTTTTCAGCTGCGCGACTTCTTCCGCAGTGACGTTTAGCACGATCACATCCGCGCCGAGCAAACGCACCTCGGCTGCGGGAATGAGTAGGATGCCCATTGCCGCTGCATCGGCGAACACCTCTTTTCGATCAAAAACGGCGTCGTGCAATGTGATCGCGAGCACGCGAAATCCGAGCGAACGCGCCCGCTCCAATAATTGATGCGCCGAAAAATCCACGGCGTCCTTCGGATCGTCGAGCGTGTGAATGTGCAGATCGATTTTGATCCAGTCGCTCTGGTCGCTCGCCTGCCGCGCCGTAGCTTTATGCGAAGGCTGGGTGCTCATGCTCCTGCTCGTGCTCGAAAAGCTTAACCGTGAATCGAACCAATTTCATGCCAACGGATGCCTGCTTGCATGTTTGTGGTCGCGATTTCGATTACGAGCATGAGCATGAGTAAGAGTAGGAAGAAAAGGATGGAGACTTGCGAGACGCGTCAGACTGCGGAAAGTTTTGGCGCTTGCTCCCCTGATGCTCGGGTGGTGGAACTGGCAGACACGTACGTTTGAGGGGCGTATGCCGAAAGGCTTGCGGGTTCAAGTCCCGCCCCGAGCACTTCCATTTTTACCTATGGAAAACTGCTCTTTTCGAATAACAGTCCACAGCGTTTAGGACGGATTTAGGACAGAAAACGCTGATTTAGTCCCGCGCGGGACCTGTTACAGGATGATGCACAGCAGAATGCACAGGACGATTGTCGTAAAGTGCTAGAGCCCAATGGGCTAAGCGTCCTGCTGTGGAGCAGTGCAGCGACGATACTATCTAGATTTCGACGACAGTCGGAATGACCCGCCGCCGCGTCGGCACTTCGGAAGGACCCACGAAAAAGCCTTTAGCCGAGCGTGTGGCACTCCATTGCGCGTCAACAGAAGCAAATACGTGAAATGTCTTTCTCTTGAACGGTTGGCCTGCTAAAAGCCCCTTGTTTTATGAATCGGGTGTTGTTCGCCCTAGTCGCCTTGCTTGTCGTAGGCTCCGCACTGGGTCATGTGACTATTCAATGAAGCTATCCCGGCCAAAGCATCTTAAAAAATGGCTTTAATCGATTGCACGGAGTGCGGAAAACAGGTTTCGACAGCAGCTCAAGCTTGTCCAAATTGCGGTCACCCGGTTGCGCGAATGCGCATGAAATGCCCGTATTGCCGCAACGAGCTAGCGAGCAACATCGAAACTTGTCCTCATTGCCAAAGGCGGATTTTTTCTGCTAGAGTGGATCCGTCGAAGCAGTCGCCGCACCCCGACCCCATCGTCGAGATACAACAGAAGCAACTTTATTGGATCCGCTTCGTCGGTGTCTTCGTCGCATTGGTCCTCGTGAGTTGGATTATCGCCCAGTGCCAGCACAGCGGCTAAGGAGTCCTGACGATCAGTACCAAGCGCCAGCAGTGAAAATACTGGGAAATCATCGCTGACAATCTTAGCAAAGCCGGATTCAGCGTGGGCTGGATCTATTCGAAGCCGCGGAATCGGCGGAGGATTTCCCCAGCGGAAGGTTGTGGGTTACATTCCAGTGATGTGGGATCGTGCGGCTGGCGCTGCTTCGTGGTATGGCGTCGTTGTGTCAGCGCGAACTCGCGCAGGATCAACGTCGGAATCGCTCGCGCAAGAAACCAGCGCCATCACCACTACAGAGAGCGCTGAAACAAGAATAATCGACTTT
>DATFXC010000184.1:0-2690 GCA_035258625.1 Candidatus Udaeobacter sp.
ATAGTGGCTCGCTAGCAACTCCACTTGTTCGCCGATCATCTTCTCTTCCTGATCCATCACCGTGAGACCAAAGGCAGCCGTGACGTTAGGACTGAGGCGGAATCGGAAATAGTTCGGTGCACGACAGCAGGTCGGAAAAACGATGGGCGGCTCACGCAAGCAGACGACGATTTCAGTGCACGTTACAGGCAACGACTTCCCGGCCCGGATGTAAAACGGGACGCCTTGCCAGCGCCAGGAATCCACGTTTAACTGCAAAGCGGCGAAGGTTTCGACTTTCGAATCCGGCGCCACACCGTTTTCCTTCTGATAGCCACGAAATTGGCCGCGAACAAGATTCTTTGCTTCCAGAGGCTGAATAGCCTTCAGGACCTTAACTTTTTCATCGCGGATCGTTTCACTATCGGTTCTCACCGGTGGCTCCATCGCCAGGTTCACCAAGATTTGAAACAGGTGATTTTGAACGACGTCGCGGATCGCGCCAGTTTGATCGTAGAACGCCCCTCGGCCTTGAACTCCGAAGTCTTCCGCCATGGTTATCTGGACGCTCTCGACCTGATTGCGGTTCCAGAACGACTCCAGAATTGCATTCTCGAAGCGTAAGAAGACCATGTTCCGCACTGCTCGTTTCCCCAAATAATGATCGATGCGGAAGATGTGCTCCTCGTCGAAAGCACCGAGCAGAATTCGATTGAGTTCCTGCGCCGAAATGAGGTCGTGACCAAAGGGTTTTTCAACGACAACACGAGCACCATTAGTGCAGCGCGCCTTTGTTAGCTGTTCCACGACCAGCCCGAACAGCGCAGGCGGGATGGCGAGGTAATGCGCGGGCCGCTGCGCAGAGCCCAGCTCCTTGCGGATGGCCTGGAAGGTAGCTGCGTCTTTATAGTCACCGTCAACATAGCGCAGCATGCTGCACAGCTTGTCGAAGGCCGCCGGATCGATCCCTTCGCCGTGTTTCTCGACGCTGTCTCGCGCCCGTGCTCGCAGCTGATCGACATTCCAGCCTGCTTTAGCCACCCCGATAACAGGCACGTTGAGGTGGCCGTGTTTCGTCATCGCTTGCAACGACGGAAAGATTTTCTTGTAGGCGAGATCGCCCGTGGCACCGAAGAAGACCAACGCATCCGAATGGGGAACGTTCATGCCGTGCTCCTCATTTGGCGGATTTTTCCAAGTGACCGCCGAAACCAAAGCGCATAGCCGAAAGCAGTTTGTCTTGGTAATCTGCCTCGCCGCGCGAAGCGAACCGTTCGTACAGTGCGGTTGTTAATACCGGCACGGGCACACCTTCATCGATTGCTGCCTTGATCGTCCAGCGTCCCTCCCCCGAATCCGAAACCCGGCCTACGAATTTCGCGAGTGCTGGATCCTCGACCAAAGCGCTGGCGGTTAAATCCAGGAGCCACGACGCGATCACACTGCCGCGCCGCCAAACCTCAGCGATGTCAGGTAAATTGAGTTCGTACTGGTAGTCCTCAGGATCTCGCAATGGTGTCGTCTCAGCATCGACCACATGTTTTTTCTTGCCCGCATTGGCGGCACGCAACACGGCCAAACCTTCGGCATATGCGGCCATAATGCCGTACTCGATACCGTTGTGCACCATCTTAACAAAGTGCCCGGCGCCGTTTAGTCCACAATGCAAGTAACCTTGTTCCGCTGTGCTAGCGAGCTTCTCTCGTCCGTGAGTACGAGGAATATTTCCGATGCCGGGCGCCAGCGTGGCAAAAATAGGATCTAGATTCTGGACCACGTCGTTTTCGCCGCCGATCATCATGCAGTAGCCGCGTTCCAACCCCCAGATACCGCCACTGGTGCCGACATCGACATAATGAATTTCTTTCGTGCTCAGTTCCTTCGCGCGGCGAATGTCGTCCACATAGTAGGAATTTCCGCCATCGATGAGAATGTCGCCGCGCTCAAGGTGGGGGAAGAGAGCGGCGATGGTCTCGTCCACGACCGCCGCCGGAACCATCAACCACACCGCCCGCGGCTTGGTTAGCTTCTGCGCAAAGTCTGCGAGCGATGAGGAGCCAATCGCCTTTTCCGCGACCAACTCTTGCACGACTTTCGGCGACCTGTCGAAAACCACACACTGATGACCTCCGTTCAGAAGGCGCCGCGCCATATTTGCCCCCATTCGTCCAAGACCAATCATTCCGATTTGCATAGTTAACTCCCTTCTTTCCAAGCAGATTGTTTCTGAATCAAAATCCAAATCCGAAGCTTCGAAATCCGAAATGAGCCGATTTGGAATTTTCTGTTTTTGATCATTTGGATTTGTTTCGAAATTCGGATTTTTGGATTTGAATGTATCCCATCTTTCTCTAGTTCGCTGCTGCTCGCAGCCGGTTCATGGCTGCGATTACTCCTTCGCCATCACCAAAAATTGCCGATCCGGCTACCAGGACGTTGGCTCCTGCATCGACCGCCAGCGGCGCAGTCGTCACGTCGATGCCGCCGTCAACCTCGAGATCGCAGTCCCGCTTGATCTCATCGATCATCCGGCGGACACGCCGAATCTTTGGCAGCGTCGTTTGGATGAAACGCTGGTGTGCAAAGCCCGGGTTAACCGTCATGACTAACACCTGATCCAGATCGTGGAGGATCTCTTCTAGTACTGCCGCAGGGGTTGCCGGATTTATTACTACGCCGACGCGCTTGCCCAGCGCTTTGATGCGTTGCAC
>DATFXC010000185.1:0-4263 GCA_035258625.1 Candidatus Udaeobacter sp.
GTAACGCGGTCGGCGACGGCAGAGCCTGCGACAGCGGAAGATGAGGAATTGCAAAAGCAACTGACCGTTACCCAGGAATCTGTGAAGGCATTGACGAGTAGCCTTGCTGAATCGAATGCGGAGGCGGAAGAGTTGCGCCGAAAATATTCCGATCTGCAATTACGAATGGAAGCGCTGGGCCTGGCATCAGCAAACAAAGACAGGACGAAACTGGAGCAACGTTTGCTGGCGGCGGTGAGCGATCTTCAACTGGCGCAGAAAATGCGCGACGAATATCGCGACCAAATGCTGCGGCTAAATGAAGCCATTCTGCACTACATTAAAACGTCGCAAGGCGAGGATGCGCAGGCGCGGATGGACGTTGAAACGCAATTGCGCAGCACGAACGAGCTGGTCACCAAGTCGACAAATCCGTCACAGGCGCCCGAGCCGAGTTTAATGGACGGTGCCGTGATCAGCGTGAAGGAGGAGTGGTCATTTGTCGTCGGCAATCTTGGCGAAAAACAGGGAGTTAAGATCGGGATGCCGATGCGAGTGATGCGCGACGATCGAAAAATTGCGACGGTGCGGGTGGTCGATGTGCGGCAGAAAATCTGCGGCGCGGTGGTTCAGGAAATGGATTCGAAGAAGGAAAAAATTAAGGTAGGGGACCGCCTCCAGGTGGATGCCCAACCCGATGTGAGTTTAAAGTAAGAGACGAGAATCGAGAACCGAGAATCGTGAATCGGAAAAACCGAATTACGAATCTCGATTCACGAATTACGGAACGAAGTTAATGGAAGTTAGATCAACATACAAATATGCGCGGATTTCGCCTTTCAAGGTGCGCGAAGTCACGCGTGAGATACAGGGTATGCCTGTTTCGGCGGCGCTTGATTTGCTGGCGTTCACTCCGAAAAAGGCGGCATTTCTGATCGGCAAGACGCTGAAGAGCGCAATCGCCAACGCGGAGAACAATGCGAACCTCAAACCTGACGGTTTGGTAATAAAGGAAGCGACCGTCGGCGAGGGACCGACGTTGAAGCGGATCATGGCGCGTGCACGCGGGAGCGCCAGTCGGATTCTGAAGCGGACCAGTCACATTCGCATCGTGCTTTCGGACGAAATCGCCATCGAGACGCGAGAGGCGCGAAAAGCGAAGCGGCAAGCCGAAAAGAGGGCGGCAAACAAAGAGACTGCAAGTAAGGTAACAGAAAGCGCAACGACTGTGGCGGATCAAAAATCGGCGAAGCCGAAGCGGACTAGTAAAACGAAGAAATAATCACCGTAAAAATATGGGACAAAAAGTTAATCCAATTGGGTTCCGCCTGAACGTGAATCGCGACTGGCGCTCGCGTTGGTACGCCTCGCCGCAGGAATTTCCCTCGTTTCTGCACAACGACCTGAAGATTCGCGATTACGTGAAGAAAAAGCTGCAATTCGCGGCAGTCGCGAAAATTGTGATCGAGCGGGCGTGGAATTCCATTCGCGTAACCATTCACACAGCGCGTCCTGGAATTGTGATCGGACGCAAGGGGGCGGAAATCGAGAAGATGACGGAGGAAATTTCCAAGATGGCCGACGGCAAACAGGTCAAGATCGACATCCAGGAAATCAAGACGCCAGAGCTCGACGCGCAGTTGGTTGCCGAAAATGTCGCGCTGCAGATTGAACGTCGCATCGCCTATCGGCGCGCGATGAAGAAGGCAGTGCAAACGGCCATGGATTTTGGCGCGGAAGGGATCAAGATCCGTTCCTCCGGTCGACTTAACGGTGCTGAGATCTCACGTTCGGAATGGTACCGGGAAGGGAAAATTCCACTTCACACGCTGCGCACGCTGATTGATTACGGTTTTGCTGAGGCCAATACCGTTTACGGCAAGATCGGAGTGAAATGTTGGATTTGTAGAAAAGAAGAGCGGCCCGCCGAAGCGCCCACTGCGCCTGCTGCGCCGCCACCGCCGCCACCCGAGCCGGTTGAAGTTTAGGAGAAGCCGTTATGCCGATGATGCCAGAACGCGTGAAGTATCGGAAAGCCCAGCGTGGGAGCCGAAAGGGGACTGCGTCGCGCAATCTCACCATAGATTTTGGCGAGTTTGGTTTGCAGACACTCGAACGCGCCTGGATCACCAATACGCAACTGGAAGCTGCGCGCGTCGCGCTCACTCGCAACATGAAGCGCAAAGGAAAACTCTGGATGCGTGTTTTCACGGATAAACCAGTAACCGCGCGTCCACCGGAAACGCGCATGGGCAAGGGGAAAGGCCAGCCGGAGTTTTGGGTCGCCACCGTGCGCCCCGGCAACATTTTGTTTGAAGTCGATGGCGTGCCGGAGTCCGTCGCGCGCGAATCTCTGCGGCTTGCAGCCGACAAGTTACCGGTGCGCACGAAGTTTCTCTCACGCCATCGCGTGAGGGCTGCTTAACAACTATGAAAATGAAGGAACTCACCGAGTTGGTGATAGACGAATTGCTCACCAAGCGACGCGACCTGCGCCAGGAAAGTTTGCATCTGCGTCTGCAACAGCAAAGCGGTCAGCTTGAGCAGCCGAGCAGGCTTCGCTTACTTCGACGCGACATCGCCAGAATTGAAACCGAGCTATCGAAGCGCGCAAAAAAAGGTGAGAGGAAATAGATCATGGCTGAGCAACAATCTCCATCACCGACACCAACGCAGACTGAGCCGGCGCCCCGCGCCCCGCGCAAGACCCGGACAGGCAAGGTCGTTTCCAGCAGCATGAACAAGACAATCGTCGTGCGGACGGTCACGCGCGTGCCGCACCCGAAATTTGGAAAGATCGTAAAGCAAATGAAGAAATTTTATGCGCACGACGAACAAAATGAGGCAAAGCTCGGCGATACTGTTCGCATCATGGAAACGCGTCCATTGAGCAAACTGAAGCGGTGGCGTCTTGTAGAAGTCGTTCAGAAGTAGAGAGTGAGAGGAAGACTAGGATGGTGCAAATTCGATCCAGACTGGATGTGGCTGACAACACCGGCGCGCGCATGGCGACGATGATCGGTGTGATTGGCAAACAAACGCGCTACGCCGGCATCGGTGACATGATCACTGCCAACGTGAAGGAAGCCAGCCCCACCGGCGCGGTTAAGAAGGGCGAAGTGGTCCGCGCAGTCCTGGTCCGCACCAAACAGCCAATCCGGCGCGAGGACGGTTCGCTGCTGCGCTTCGATAACAACGCCATAGTGATCATCGACAAAGATTTGAATCCACGCGGCACGCGCATATTCGGGCCGGTCGCACGCGAACTGCGCGAGCGCAATTTCATGAAAATTGTCTCGCTCGCCCCGGAAGTCTTATGAACCGCATCAAGTACCACGTTAAAAAAGGCGATCACGTTGAGGTCATCTCGGGGAATTACCGTGGCTCTTCGGGAAGGATTCTCGCAGTGTTTCCGGGCAAGCAGCGCGTGTTGGTCGAAGGCGTTCGCATTATCAAGAAGCACCTGCGAAAATCGCAAGATAATCCGAGCGGCAAGATCGCCGAGCGCGAGGGACCGATTCACATTTCCAATGTACGATTGCTCGAGCGCGAGAAACCGGAGAAGGGCGGGAAATCAAAAAGAGAAAAACAAGGTGGTCATCCCGAGCGGAGCGAGGGAGCCCGCAAGTAACCGGACAGATTGATCGTATGGAAAACGAATTTCGTCGTCACTACAAAGAGAACGTGATTCCTGCGCTTCAGAAGCGCCACAGCTACAAAAACGTCCATCAAATCCCAAAGCTTGAGAAGGTCGTGATTAACACTTCGGTCGGCTCGCAGTCCGACGTGAAGCAGGCGCTGGAAGAAGCCAAAGCAGAGCTTGCGCTGATTACCGGACAGCGGCCTGTGGAGAGGCTCGCGAAGAAGAGCATTTCCAATTTCAAATTGCGCAAAAATCAGGCTATCGGAGCAAAGGTCACGTTGCGCGGGGATCGCATGTACGAATTTCTTGAGCGCTTCATCAAGACTGCCCTGCCGCGCATTCGCGATTTCCGCGGCGTATCGCCTCGGTGTTTCGACAAGCACGGCAATTACACAATTGGCATTTCGGACCAGTCGATTTTTCCTGAAGTCGAGCTAGACAAAGTCAAGCGCAACATCGGATTTGATGTTACAATTGTCACCACGGCGCGAACGGACGAAGAAGCTAAATCGCTGTTAAGCGAAATGGGCATGCCGTTCAGCGATCGGGCCAGGAAGCCCGCCTCGGAAGCCGCCTGATTTTTGTATGAGCACTGTTACAGATCCTATCGCTGATTTTCTGGAGCGCGTCCGCAATGGCGC
>DATFXC010000186.1:0-5954 GCA_035258625.1 Candidatus Udaeobacter sp.
ATCGAAGATCGGCACCTCCATAGTGAGAAATGCGCCCAAAGTATAATCGCCGCCGCCGAAGTAGTCCGAATGTTTGATGCTGACTTGCAGCTCGGTTTCGGAAACGTGGGCGTCCAGCGTGACCTTTGGATAATACTCGGAGCGGATCTTGCGGATCTCATATTCCTTTGAACGAACATTGGCTAGCTTTGCAACAAGATCGGGGCGTTGCGACAAAGCTTTCGTGATCAATTCACCAACAGAATCTTCACTCTGAGCATTCAGATGACTTTTCGCTGGCAGGTCCGCCACTTTGAGTTGCACCGTCGGCAGAAGCCCGACGCTTTCGATTAACGCAACTCTGGCGTCGCTCTCGGCACCGAGGCTGGCCTGAAGATCAAAATTAGATTGCGCGCTCTGCTGTTGGGCCTGGAGCAGTTCAGGTTTGGTGGCAAGCCCGTTATCGAACCGGGCCTGCGCTGCCTGCTCCACGGTTTTTGCCGCATCCAGCGCGCTTTGAGTCACCATCACCTTTTGCCGCGCGGTGCCGAGCTGGTAAAAGCGGTCGGTCACATCAAACACAATTTTCTGATGCGTTCCGTTGAAACCGACATTCGCCATCATCAATTTCTCCCGTGCTGCAGCTCGGGTTGCGCTGCGTCCGCCGAAGTCGAGCAGCAACCATTTCGCGGTTAACTCGCCGCGAGCCAGCAACGACTCAGTGCTTAACGTACTTCCGCCGACAATCTCGACGTTCGGCAGGTTGCCATTTGTTGGCGGCGGTTGTGACAGTGTGCGCAGCGTTGGAAATGGAATGAAGGCCCGGTCGTATCCTCCGGCTGCAGCCGCGACGATGTACGGGTAATAGGCGCTCGCGGTCAGACCGACGGCCGCCGCTGCCATCCGGGCCCGCTCCCAGGCAACACGTGTTTCCGGGTTGCTGCGCTGCGCGATGTCAATCAGCTCGGCGAGAGTGTAAGTCTTGCGCGGATCGATGGCCGGCAAGTAGCGCTGTTCAGCCTCAGTCGGCTGGTATTGGCGAAGTTCTCCTTCATATCTTGGAAGTGCCGGTGGCGCCCATGGTCGCACTGGCGAGGGTGGCGGCTCATCGCGCGCAAAGGCGATGCCGACAATCACCAATGATTCTGTAGCTACAATGAAAGAGGTCTGCACCACAGCCTGTGGAAGTCCCCACCACGGTTTCATCGACGTTCATTTTGCCTGATCGTGACCTGAATTGGCGAGCACAGAAGAAGGGACGGCCTTTGCTTGCTTCGCGCGCGCTCGGATTCGAGCCCACTGGTTGCTTATCTCTTCGACATCGCGCAGTGTGATTATCTGCTCGATTTCTTGGCCGAAGAAAATATCAAGTGTCCAACTCGTCATCACTCGCAGCTTCTTAGCCAGGCGCGGAAGCTTCAATAGATACACTGATCGCCAGAACAACCAGGCGATAAAACCGGAAAACTTGATCCCAAACACCATCGCCACACCGGTACGATGACCAATGCTCGCCAACTGTCCCAACATTTTAAAACGGAACGGTTTGGGCGACTGATCGAGGATCGCAGCTTCGATGTTCTTCGCGACCACCACTCCTTCCCGTAAGGCGTGCTGCGCCGTTGGCGGATAAAACTTGCCCGTGCCACTTTTCACGTCGGGAATTGCCGCGCAATCACCAGTTGCCCACAGTCCGGAAACTCCAGGAACGCTCATGTCTTCGTTCACGAGGAGACGACCCCGTTCTGTCTTGCAGCCTAACGATGCAATTACCGGACTTGGTTTCACACCCGCTGTCCAGATGAGAGTCCTGGTGGGAATCGATGTGCCATCGCTTAACGTGACCACCAACCCATCGTAGTTCGCCACACGCGGGCCTTTGATCACTTCCACTTTGCGCTCGCGCAATTTCCGTTCGGCGTAGCGCCCCAGTTCTTCACCTAATTCAGGCAGAATGAAATTCCCCGGATGAACCACCACAACTCGAATCAATTCTTCGCGCAACTGTGGATAATAGCGCACGGTTTCCCGAACGAAGTCGTTAACGGCGCCGGTTGTTTCTGTGCCCGAGAAACCACCCCCCGCAGTGACGAACGTGAGTAGCTGCCGGCGGGTTTCGTCATCGGTCTGGAACACCGCCTCTTCAAGAAGCGCGACCATGCGGTTACGCAAGAGTGACGCGTCCGCCAGATTTTTCATAGTCACCGCCCATTCGCGGACGCCGTCCATATTGAAGAAGTTTGTTTCCGAACCGAGCGTCAGAAGCAGATGATCAAACTCGAATTCAAGCTCGTGGTCCGCAACGCCCGCGACGCAATGGACGCGCCGCAGTTTTAGATCAATAGCCTGCACGTCGGCTTCGACAACCTTCACCTGACGAAGAATTCGCCGGAGCGGATTGACGATGTCGCCCGGATAAAGATCTCCGGCTGCGACCTCATGCAGCATTGGCGTAAACAAAATGAAATTCTCGCGACTGATCAGTGTCACCTCTACGTTCGCACGGCGGGCCAGCCGCTTGTCGAAGTGTATTGCCGCGTAAAGCCCGGCAAATCCGCCGCCGGCAATGAGTATTCTAGTCGTCTTCATTCCAATACCCATAATCGTAATGCGACCCGCGAGATAAAGATACTATTGACGAATGCCATCATCCGGTCTTTTTCCCATTTTTTTCTCAAGCTTTTGAGGGCCGAACTTTCGGAGAATCTTGGCCTTTTTCGTGGACGCCCCGGCAAAGCCGAACCAACTCCCTGAACGGACGACCGCGCTCGTTAAGCGAGCCAGAAACCGATCAGCAGAATCAGGACAAGCGTAGTCAAGACGAGCCACGGGATCGCGACGACTTCAATCCTCACTTTGCGAACGGCCGGAATGTCGTTGTCGACGTTTGGATCGCGGTCAAAGAATCGGTGACGGTTACGAAAAATATACGCGCCGCCTAACAAGTTGATGATGAAAAAGAATGTCGCGGCGATTCGAAGCGCCGGTAGAATTGTAGGATTAATCTCTGGGAGCATATGCATAATATTTGTTCATTTTCGGAGCGGAAGCCATTCGGGTTTGCTTGGACCGCGCGGAACCAGGACCGTGCGGAAGGATCCTGTCACAGCGAATGCATTTTCGCTAGGCTGAGAGTTTAACCGACCAGGTGTCGGTCTGATTTAAAACGGCGTTTGGCTTCGACCCATTAGAGCGGCAGAGCGCCCAACCAAGCACGTAGTCCGCGACCTTGGTTTCTTGAAGGAGCGTGAAGTGCGCTTGGTCGGCAAATTCTTTGTAATCGGTTTCGGCTTTCGATTCTCGATATAGGTCGAAGTTTGCTTTGACAAGTGACCTCGGCACGACGCGATCCTTGCCGCCTGCAACGAGGAGCAACGGCGCGCGCGTGTCGTTCTGAAAGTTGACGGTGGCTGGGGTGTGCGAAATGAAATTTGCGAACGCTGTTTGCAACAGAACCCGATTCGGGGCCGGGACGACGTAACGTTTGAAGGCGTCGAGCGATTCTGTTTCCGTTAACGAGTTTGCAAACGCGCGATGGAATTGTTCTGCCGTCAGTGATGCGGTTTTGTTCTTATGAGACCTGCCGAGAACTGAGAACGCCAGCTTCAATACCGACAACGGCAGCCGAGCAATTCCCTTTGCCGGAGCACTGGCGATCGCCACACCAGCGGCGCCCCAGCCACGATCGAGAAGAATCTGTGTCACCAAACCGCCAAAGCCATATCTGATGATGATGGGCGGATTTTCGAGTTCGCGAATAATTTGTTCGTAATGATCGACAACTTCGGTCAGTCCAAGATTCGCGAAGCTGCTCGGATTGCACCGAAGTTGTTGGATATCGCTTTCCATGCCGGGCCAGTTCTCGGCGATGACCCAATAACCTTTGTCCGAGTAGTGTTTGACCCAGTTTTCCCAACTGAACGCGGTCATCCAAAGGCCGTTGATGACAACAATCGTGGTGACGTTCATTGCGAAAACCGGCTGATGCGTGTAAGCCGTTCGCCCGGAAACTCCAGCAAGAATGGTCGCCGGAAATTGAACGTGGCCAAACTGTTGATGAGCAATGGATCGTGCCTGTAGGTGGACTTCCTAACAATTGGCCGCGAAATTCGGCGCAACCTTTGAACAAAGACGTATGCTTTCATTGCAAGACATGCTACACGACCGGCTCGGTGGCGTTTGCGGTGCGTTCGTTTGTGAAAATATTGCTAAGAGAAATCTTGAGTCTGCGTGCGGCGCGTCCGCAGCGTCGGCTCCAATAACCAAAAGCGCCCAACGACAGGTCCCCGAGCACGTTCTCGCGAACGGTTTCTGGCGCGAGATTCAGCAATTGGCAAACGTTTAAGAACGAAAATAGCCAGGAACAATCATCGGACATGACCCAGCGATAAGCATCGAGATAGAATTCCCGCTCGACCGCGCTCGTTGCGTCATGGAACCGTCGCAAATCCAGCGCAGCCTGCTTGAGGATTCCGTCTGCCAAATCTTTCCGGCTCGTCTCGAATTGGTAATCGTCGGGAGCGTTCATGCTATTTTGATTTGGTTCGTTATTTCTTCCTCAAGCGTCCGAAGATCGAGATTTCAGAAAATCTCGGATTTCTTGTGCGAATCTTTTACGCACGGACGCGCTACGTGACCGCAGTTTTACGCTGAAGAGGTCTGTAAGGCTTTCTTCGTAAAAGCCGCATTAGCCCGCGATCGATCGCATCTACCCACCTGGGCCGAGCGGATGCACGAGCAAGACGAGGGATTTGGGGGCCCCGAGGACGGTTAGGTATTTTTTCATTTGATTTGGTTTGTTCTTTGTTCCTCAAGCGTTTGAAGATCGAGATTTCACAGAACATGAAGGTCTCTTTCGCCACGAAGTTAGGCGATCGACGCGCTCGACCTCATGCTCAAGAGCGCGGGTCTCAGTGGAAGATCTAGTCAAGGTCTGGAGTCACTCGGGCGCTGTGCGCGGTCGAAGAAAAATCTCGAATCGGCCGTTGCCATTGGGTTCGGTGAAGAAAACGCGTCCGCCCGGAGCGCCCGAAAAAGCCGGCGTCGAAATGAAAGGACGTTGACATTTAGTTCAGTTCGGAGTTTCCTCAAAAGAGAGGGCCGCCATCATTCATATTGGGGGCAAAATCCCGCGGATGCGCAATGGCGGCTTGTAGGTCGCGGAGCGTGAGTCAGGCCATGAAGGCGAGCTACTGTGTCCTTAGCCACATCAGAGGCACGTTATGTGGATTGTTCGTCTAGCTCTGCGCCGACCATACACGTTCGTCGTCGCAGCCTTGCTGGTGCTCTTGATGACGCCTTTTGTCGTAACCAAAACGCCGACGGACATTTTTCCCGCTATCAATATTCCAGTGGTCAGTGTGATTTGGAGTTACACCGGACTGCCAGCCGATCAGATCGCCCAACGAATTATTTACAGCGAAGAACGGGCGCTCACGACGACCGTCGATAATATCGAACACATCGAATCGACCTCGTATGACGGCGTCGGCGTAATTAAAGTCTTCTTTCACCCGACTGTAAACCCTTCAACCGCCGTGGCCCAGTTGACGGCTGTTTCACAAACCATTTTGAGACAGCTGCCGGCAGGGATCACGCCGCCGCTGATCATCCAATACAGCGCGTCCACCGTTCCCATTCTGCAGTTCGGAATTAGCAGTACCAAGCTGTCAGAGCAGCAGGTCTTTGATGTTGCTTTTAACCAGATCCGCGTCGGCCTCATTAGTGTGCCTGGAGTCGCCATTCCGTATCCATACGGCGGCAAACAACGAGTTGTTTCAGTCGATCTCGATCTCAAGGCGTTGGAAGCAAACAATCTTGTCCAAACAGACGTGGTCACGGCCCTGAGCAACGGGTTTCTGACCTATCCAAGTGGCACAGCCAAAATCGGAGGAAAAGAGGTGCCGATTGATCTTAACGTCAATCCACCCCGGATCGATCTGTTAAACAATCTGCCGATCAAAATGGTGGGCGGA
>DATFXC010000187.1:0-10327 GCA_035258625.1 Candidatus Udaeobacter sp.
GATCCGTCGGATTAATGCGGATGTAATGGCGAGGAATTCCTTCGACCAATTCACCCGCTGTCGTGACTGTCCATTCTTCGACGTGCGCTGCGAGCCAGTCAGCGTATGCGAAAACGAAATCCGCCGTATCAGCGTTGCCAAGTTCCCTGCCCCAATCCGCAGCGGCGGCGAGCGCAGCTATCACTACCGCCAGCGTCGATGGCGAATAGCCGGAATTTTCTTCCCAGCGTTCCTGCGCTGTCACCGGCCCTCGCAGGATCAGGCGCGCCGCGGCGCGAACATTTATCACGCGTGGGTCGAATAGGTCGAGCGCATGGTGTTTATGCAAACGCCACGCCAGCAATATTGGGAAAGCAACTTGATCAAGCTGTAGCCCAGACCAGTAAGCAGTCCCGTCGATCCAGCTGTTTTGCGGAAACGAGCCGTCCGGCCGCTGGATCGCCGCCAGCCAGATCAACGCACGAAGCGGCGTGCCCGTCTGTCCCGTAGCCAAGAGCGCGCTGGCACTCTGCACCAGGTCCCGCGTCCAGACGAGATGGTAACCACCGAGGTCCAGATCGCCTTTGACTTCGCCCCACGGAATGCTCATCGAGGCGACGATCGCGCCTTGGAAAACCTTGTCTTCATGCGCCAGCAACACGCATCGGCTCAGTCGATATTCGCCACCGTCGTCGGACGTGTCGCTGCTGAAATCGAATTCGGGGTTGATCACCGCGCGTTGCCACTGACGAACGTAAGCTTCGCGTTTTTCCTCAAACGGCTCTGCCAACGATTGGAACAACTTCGTCGCAGCGCTCTGGTAACTTCGACCAAGTGCGACAGCGATTGTGAATTCATCGCTGTCAGGCAAGTCGATTTCGCCCGTTAACGCGATATTGCCGTTCGAAGCTTTTCGAAACTGCCAGTCCATTTTGAAGTTGTCCATCAGATCCTGCCAACCATCACTGAAACCGACGTAGCCGACTGAGCGCCGAGAGAAACCGCTGCTGGAGGTCATAAGCAGATGAACGTTTTCGCGCTGTGCGTGCAGCAGTTTGTAACCACCGATTTCACAACACGATCCGGAGTTGCCGGCGCCACAACCGGCCAGGTGCGGCGCCAGCAAAGCGTACAGGCGCAATTTGCCGCGTAAGGATTGGTCGAACACCTCGAGTTTTGTGTGCACGAGGAGGACCGACCGGTGCGGATCCGTGAGCACATCTTTCACCAGACGATAGCGGCCGTTGGGCTCCGCATTGGTCAGGCGATAAAAGAGGCAATCGCGTTCCGGATATTCAATCTCGTGATTGAGATCGCGTTTTTCTTCGTGGCAAAACGTTTCGCTGTCGCTGATCAGAAACTGAAAGTCGCGCGTGTTGGGCTTATCAACGTTCGGGTAATAGATTTCGTTCACGATGCCGTGACTCAGCGTGAACCAGATGCGGCAACTGGTGTGATAAGCAGTGCCCACGCCCTCTTTTGCGCTCGATGTCCAGCGCGGCTCGATCCCTGGCGCGCCAAACGCCACTGAATTCTCAGGCGAACTCATCCCCTAAGCGTTAAACGAATCGAATACGAACAGCAAGATCGTCAGATCACCACAGAGGGCGCGGAGGACGCAGAGGATCAGACAGGATCTGCAGAATAAACAAATTGGGACGAAAATCTGATCCGGTGGCTCCCGAACTGTTATTCTGTCGAAAATTCTGTGAAGCGGTGAGCCACCCCCTAGGGGAGTTCACCCGTTTTTCACACCAGTGCAAGATCCTTCCCTAAGTGGAGTTGTAGCTGGAAGTAGGGGATTCTCCAAGGATAGACAAGTAATTTTCCTTTAGAGCCCGCTCGGTGAAAGGAGAATGCGCACAATTCCCCAGGTGGCAAGGATAAAGTCACCGCAGAGACTACCTGCGCTTCGCCAGGGCTACAGTGGGCAGGCTGAAAACGCAGAGGTTAAGACACTCTCCCTCTGGGCGTCTGACACAGATGCACTACAAAATTCGTGTTCATTCGTGTCCGTTTGTGGTTGAAGTTCTGTTCATTCTGGCGGCTTGATTCAGCCAGTTTCGCAGATTAAGCGTGGCTCTGGCATATGGCTCGATCGAACACGAGTGAAGTGTTGCGCGCGCATTGCGCGGCAATTGCGCAGGAGGAAGAGGTCCTGCGTGGAGGCGGCGGAAAGGCCGGTCACGAGCGCCAGCGCAAGATGGCCCGTCTGCCAGTGCGCGAGCGGCTTCGTCATTTGCTCGACAAGGATTCACCGTTTTTCGAGATTGGACTTTGGGCCGCATACAAAATGTATGAGCAATGGGGGGAAATACCCGCTGCAGGAGTCGTGACTGGCATCGGTAATGTCCAGGGCGTTCCGTGCATGGTCGTCGCCAACGACGCCACCGTGAAAGCAGGCGCGTTTTTTCCGGCGACGACCAAAAAGGTCATCCGCGCCCAGCGGATCGCGTTCGAATGCGCGCTGCCGCTCATTTACCTCGTGGATTCGGCGGGCGTGTTTCTGCCGATGCAGGATGAAATTTTTCCGGATGAAGATGATTTCGGCCGGATCTTTCGCAATAACTCGGTGATTTCAGCGGCGGGCGTGCCGCAGTTTGCCGCGATCATGGGCAATTGCGTAGCTGGCGGCGCGTATCTGCCGGTCTTGTGCGACAAGATTTTGATGACGGAGGGGAGCGGCCTTTATCTTGCCGGACCGTCTCTGGTGAAAGCGGCCATCGGTCAGATTGTCGATGCGGAGGAACTCGGCGGCGCGCGAATGCACGCGGAAATCAGCGGGACCGTGGACTTCTTTGAAAAAGACGATCCGTCGTGTCTCAAGCGACTTCGGTCGCTAGTCGTGCTTTTGCCAGAGGCGCAAGCGATTGGTAGCGCGCGATCGTCAGGAAAATGGAAGCCGGCGAAAAATCCGGACGGCGTTTACGATCTGATCAGTTTCGATGGTCGGAAAAATTATGACGTGCGCGATCTGCTGGCCACGATCGTCGACGAAAACTCACTGGATGAATACAAGGCCGATTACGGCAAGACACTCGTGACTGCCTACGCGCGTATTAATGGCCGGTCCGTGGGAATTGTGGCCAACCAACGCGTGCAAGTCAGGACGAAGAAGGAAGGAATCCAGATGGGCGGCGTCATTTATTCCGATAGTGCCGATAAAGCGGCGCGTTTTGTGATGGATTGTAACCAGATGAATTTACCGATCATTTTTTTCCAGGACGTCAGCGGGTTCATGGTCGGGCGTGACGCGGAAGAGAGCGGGATCATTCGCAGCGGCGCGAAGCTGGTGAATGCGGTGAGCAATTCCGTCGTGCCGAAGATCACGGTTGTCGTGGGAGGATCATTCGGTGCCGGAAACTATGCCATGTGCGGGAAGGCGTACGATCCTCGATTCATCGTTGCGTGGCCCACTGCGCGTTACGCAGTGATGGGCGCCGCCCAAGCATCGGACACGGTGTTTTCGATTCTCGCCAAGGCGCGCGACCGAGGGGACAAGAAGGCGACGCCCGAAGAACTGGAAGAACTGCGCGCAAAAGTGAAACAAAGTTACGAAGAGCAGACCGACATCCGCTATGGCGCCGCGCGCGGCTGGGTAGACGCCATCATTCAACCGCACGAGACCCGCGACGTGCTTATTCGTCTGTTGGAATACGTCTCGCGCCCGACGCCAAAAGCGCATTTCCATACCGGAGTCATCCAAGTGTAAGTTCCTCATTCGTCATTCGGATTTCGTCATTGCTGCCATGCCCGTCGTCTTGGTCGAAAAGCAAACGCCGCAGATAACTGTGGTAACTCTCAACCGGCCTGAGCGCCGGAACGCGCTTACTCTTGAGCTGCTTAGCGAATTATGTACGGCCCTGAAGGTCGCTTCGGAGCAATCGGAACAGCGCGTGTTGATTTTGCGTGGAGCCGGCGCAGCGTTTTGCACCGGTCTGGATTTGAAGGATGCAGCCGATTCCACAAAAGCGCATGCAACCGCGCAGATGGTGGCGAACACTTTGATCGGTATCAGCCAAACGCGCTTGGTCACGATTGCGGCAGTGCACGGTGCTGCGGTCGCTGGCGGCGCAGGGATAATGTCGGCGTGCGATTTTGTTGTCGCGGCAGAAGGAACAAAAATCGGATATCCAGAGGTGCGCCGCGGACTTGTTGCTGGATTGGTTATGCCATTTCTGCGCCGCCAGGTCGGCGAGCGAAACATGCGTGAGCTGTTATTCAGCGGGGAATTAATCGACGCTGCACGCGCAAAGGAAATCGGTCTAGTGAATCGCGTCGTTGCACGAGACGACGTGATGAGCGAAGCAAAAAATTTCGCTGCGTCGGTTTTGCTAGGTGCACCCGGCGCGCTGGCGCAAACGAAACGATTGGTAGAGGAGCTTTGGTGGCATTCCGTCAAGGGAGACGTCGATCTCGCGCTTAAGTATCACATGCAGGCACGTGAGTCGGACGAAGCGCGCGAAGGCATCGCCGCGTTCAACGAAAAGCGCAAGCCAAACTGGGCGGTGTAGTGCCGATATGAACGGTCCTGAGTCACCTCGCCCTTGGTAAGGGAGAGGGGGAGGGTAAGAGATCGCTTCGAAGGCGTAACGAGCAACCCCTCACTTTCATCCTCTCCCGCAGCCAGGGGCGAGGCGAAACAGACGCTACTCGCTTACGTTTATGCACGCGCAAGCAGACGCAATTCTCTCGCCTCCTGTCGCCCCCTCAGTGCGCGAATCGACTTACGCAGTCTGCGGCGGTTGGGAAATCGCCGCTGCGCCCGCAGACCCAGCAGCGGGTCCCTGATATTGCGCACTGCCGAAGCCGAGAATCGGGAAGAAAATAATTCCCAGCAGAATCAAACCAATCCCAAACCCCACTCCTTTGCCAAAACTCTTTGCCAGGTCGATGCAAAGAATTATCCCGATGATGAAGTTTACGAACGGAATGAACATCAGGATAACCCACCAACCAGGCCGGCCAACGACTTTACACAAAATGTACCAGTTATAAATCGGGATAATCGCGGCCCAGCCAGGGTGACCTGCCTTGCTAAAGATTTTCCAGCAAGAGGCGATCATCAAAATCGCGAACGCCAGCCAGCAAATCCAGAAGAGCGGACCGGGCGCCTGGCCCTGGGTCGAGGAGGAATATGAATACTCGACTTGTGCGAGCAAGCGTCCGGGAGTGAGCAAAACAGTTTGGGTAAGTTCGATGAGTGAGTTCATAGCGGTGAGGAGTTACGCGACGGTTTAGAAGACTGCTACTGGCGCGGCAAGCAAAATCTTTTCCTCGATCTCACATTGCACAGCACTGAGCAATATTTGCAACCTGGAAGATGCGCCTTGCTCGTTCCGCGCATCCAAATCCCCAGCAGCAAACGGCGGCGATTCACTTCCGAAAACCGGGCTACTTGTGCATTTTCTTCTTCTTGTGCTTCTCTTTGGCCTTTTTCTTCACAGGCGTGCTTGTCGGCGTCGGTGACGGCGTACCAGAAACCTCTGGTGTTGGCGATGGTCGGACGCGCGGCTGAGCCAACATGTTTTGATGATTATCCTTCAGCGCTTGCAAGGCCAGCTTGAGTTCTGGCGTCGTGGCCAAAGCAGACATTCGCCGATAATAGACCTCGTAGTAATTGCGGAGCCGTTTTCTCCTTTCCAAATCTGTCCGGGCGGCCTGCGCGTATTTCTTTGTCGCCTGCACCTCCGGATCGTTAACGGTGCGGTTTTTCAATTCCCGCCAAAGGACGTGCACCCGGAGTAGGTCAGCGTCCTTGCCCAGCGATTTCGGCTTAAAACTGTCGTCGAGTTGTTTCAGCTCCGGCAACTCGGGGCCGTTAGGGGGCGCTGTGGGGCTGGCTTCCTCTTCCTCTTGCTCGGGAAAGAGGTCCACAGACGGCGGTGCCGCTTCTTGTCCGTGCATCATCAGCGCTGCAATCAACAGCGCGCTTAACAAGATTAGCCCGTATGTTTTCATCCCTGTTTTCGTCAAATGTAACCGAGTTTTCCGATGCGGGGAATTGACCTCGGGGCGAGAGGATTTGAACCTCCGACCTCGTGGTCCCAAACCACGCGCTCTACCAAGCTAAGCTACGCCCCGAATCGAGCGGAATCATTACCACGATTCGCCTCGTTGTGCATCTAACGGTGGATCAAGGCGTCCCTGCGTCACAGCTTGGACCCCAAATTCGGCCCGAGCCGTTTTTCCACTGCAGATACGGGTTCGCTTCGCCGGGTTGCATAATCAATTGCTTGATCGCGTCCGATCTGACCGACGCCGAAATATTTCGCATCGGGATACGAAAAATAGAGTCCGCTCACGCTGGCACCGGGATGCATGGCCCATGATTCAGTAAGTCTGATGCTGGCGTTGTTCTCCGCATTGAGCAAATCGAATAGCGTTCGTTTCTCGGCATGATCAGGACAGGCTGGATAACCGGCAGCCGGCCGGATGCCGCGATATTTTTCCCGGATCAGATCGGCATTCGACAGTTGTTCGTCATGCCCAAATCCCCAAGCGATGCGAGCTTGTTTATGCAAATACTCAGCGAACGCTTCAGCTAATCGGTCCGCCAACGCTTTGGTCATGATCGCGCTGTAGTCGTCGTGCTGGCGCTTGAACTCCTCGGCGAGCTCATCGGCGCCATGAATGGAGACTGCAAATCCGCCGAGATAATCAGCCAATTGCTGATTTGAAATCGGCGCAATGTAATCGGCCAGGCAATGATTGAATTGGCCAGGTCGCTTTTGCATTTGCTGACGCAGAAAATAAAACGTGGCTATTTTTTCAGTGCGGGTGTCATCAGCGTAAAGGTGAATGTCGTCGCCGACGGCGTTTGCCGGCCAAAAGGCATAAACCCCGCGCGGAACCAGGAGATTCTTTGCTACAATCCGTTCAAGGAGTTGCTGCGCGTCGTCGAAAAGTGTGCGCGCTTCCTTTCCGATCTTTGGATCATCGAAAATTGCAGGGTAACGGCCGCGCAGTTCCCACGCATGAAAAAACGGCGACCAGTCGATGTATTCGACCAAATCACGCACCGCGATCGATATTTTCGCCGCTCCATAAACCCGCACTCCCAGAAATTCCGGTCGTGACGGCACATAGCTGCGCCAATCGATCGGCATTCGATTTGCGCGCGCCTGCTCAAGCCTCAGCAGCTTTTTCTGGTCCGTTTTTGCAGCGTGTTCCCTGCGCAAGCGCTCGTAGTCTTCGCGCGTTTGTCTATCGAAGTCCGATTTCAGTTGCTCATTGAGCAACGCGTTCACCACGCCTACCGCGCGCGAGGCGTCGAGCACGTGCACAGTGCTGGCGCGATAATGCGGCGCGATCTTCACCGCAGTGTGTGCGCGGCTCGTCGTGGCCCCGCCAATCAGGAGCGGCAGACGAAATCCTTCGCGCTCCATCTCCTGCGCGACGTGAACCATCTCGTCCAGGGACGGCGTAATGAGTCCGCTCAACCCGATCGCGTCCGCGTTTTTTTCGCGCGCGATGTCCAGGATCTTCGCCGCCGGCACCATCACGCCGAGATCGATCACCTCGTAGTTGTTACATTGCAGAACCACGCCCACGATGTTTTTGCCGATATCGTGCACGTCGCCCTTCACAGTGGCCATGACGATGCGACCCTGCGGCTTGGCGTCAGCGGATTTTTCCTCCTCCATGAATGGCATCAGGTACGCCACAGCTTTTTTCATCACCCGCGCGCTTTTCACCACCTGTGGTAGAAACATCCTGCCCGAGCCAAATAAATCGCCGACCACGCTCATTCCGGCCATGAGCGGACCTTCGATCACGTCGAGTGGGCGCCTGCATTTTTGGCGTGCCTCTTCAGTATCACTGTCGATGTAATCGATGATGCCTTTGACCAACGCGTGTTTCAGGCGCTCTTCCACAGCCTGCATGCGCCACGTTTCGTCGGCGACCGGTGTTTTGCCTTTGACTTTGACGCGTTCTGCGAACTCGATCAGCCGTTCGGTTGCGTCGTCGCGACGATTCAACAGCACGTCCTCGACGCGTTCGCGCAGCTCAGGCTCGATTTCTTCGTAAACGGCCAGTTGTCCGGCGTTCACGATCGCCATATCCAGTCCAGCCCGGATGGCGTGAAACAGGAACGCGGCGTGCATCGCCTCGCGTACAGTGTTGTTCCCGCGAAACGAAAACGAGATGTTGCTGACCCCGCCGCTGACGCGCGCGCCCGACAAGTTCCTTTTGATCCAGCGCGTCGCTTCGATGAAATCGACTGCGTAATTGCGGTGCTCCTCAAGACCCGTCGCGATGGTCAAAATGTTTGGATCGAAAATGATATCGCTCGCTGGAAGGCCGGCCTTTTGGGTCAACAGATCATAAGCGCGCGCGCAGATTTCGATTTTGCGTTGGAAGTTGTCGGCCTGCCCTTTCTCATCGAATGCCATCACGATGGCGGCTGCGCCGTATCGCCTGATCAGTTGTGCCTGGCGCAGAAATTCTTCTTCGCCGTTTTTCAGGCTGATTGAGTTCACGACCGCTTTGCCCTGGAGACATTTGAGTCCGGCTTCGATAACGCTCCACTTCGAGCTGTCGATCACGATCGGGATGCGCGCGATTTCCGGTTCGCTGCCGATCAAGTTCAGGAAGCGAATCATGGCCGCCTCGGAATCGATCATCGCTTCGTCCATGTTCACGTCGAGCAGGTTTGCGCCGCCCTGCACCTGCTGACGCGCCACAGCCAGCGCGCCTTCGAAATCGCCGGCCAGGATCAGCTTCGAAAACTTTGGCGAGCCAGTGATGTTGGTGCGCTCGCCAATGACAGCGAAACCAAAGTCAGGGGTGATCTTCAGCGGCTCGAGCCCGGATAATTCCAGAGCGTTTGTGTCAGGCACCATTTTCTTTTGGAACAACGTCTCAGACAAACGCCCCATAGCTTAGCTCGCGCGGTCTGTAATTGCGCACCGCGCTTACGATTGCGCGGATGTGTTCTGGTGTTGTGCCGCAGCAGCCGCCCACCAGATTGAGCCAGCCGTTTGCTGCCCAAGCCACAACTTTGGGTGCAAACGATTCCGGCGTTTCAGGAAATCCGGTCGGCGAGAGCGGATCGGGTAATCCTGCATTCGGATACGCGCCGACATAAAATGGCGCAATCCGTGAAAATTCTTCAATGAATGGTTCCATCTCATCCGGACCTAACGAGCAATTCAAACCGACGATGAGCGGTCGCGCATGCGCCATTGAGATGAGGAACGCTTCCACGGTTTGACCGCTTAAGTTCCGTCCCGACTTGTCTATCACCGTGCCCGAGATCATCAACGGCACGCTGCCTCCGGTTTCTGCCAACGCATCAGTGATAGCGAACAGCGCAGCCTTCCCGTTGAGCGTGTCGAAAACGGTTTCAACGATGAGAAGATCGACACCGCCTTCGAGTAGCGCCTTCGCTTGATCGAGATAAGTCTGGCGAAGTTGATCGAACGACACCGCGCGAAACGCCGGATCGTTTACGTCAGGTGAAATGGAGCCCGCGACAGGTAGGGGACCCATCGATCCGCCGACAAATCGCCGGTGGCCGGTTTCATTCGCGGCGCGGTCCGCAGCGCGGCGGGCGATCCGCGCTGCTTTGAAATTAATTTCATGAACCACCGCGCGAAGATCGGCTTCGTTGACCACGCGCTGAAAGAATTCCTGGTCTTTGCGCCGAGCGTTCGGTTCGCCTTGAAAAAGGAAATCGTGCAAACCGATGGTGGTTCCGCTGAAGGTGTTGGTCTCGATGATATCCGCGCCGGCTTCGAGGTAATTGGAATGAATTTCCTCGACCACCTGCGGCTGCGTCAGGTTCAATAGCTCGAGGCTGCCTTTGAGGTCTTTGCCTTGCCAATCGCGAAACCGGTCGCCGCGGTAATCCGCTTCCGACAATTTGTAGCGCTGGATCATCGTTCCCATCGCGCCATCGAGCACGACGATCCGCTCGCGCATCAACGCCTCCAGAGGATGAACTCCGTTTGTCGCCATAGTGTCCGGCAACTAAACGGCATTTTTGCGGGTGATCAAGAAACAAATTGACGCATCATGATGCGTTGATGCGTTATTTGACAACAAATGGACACGAATCAACACGAATGTTGTAGAGGCGGTTGTGTCAACCGTCGAGGCGTCGCAAAAAAACGCCCTGCAACTTATTTCAGGCTTACGGCGCTATGCGATCCGTGAGCGTGTCGGTGTGAAAATCGGTGTGATCACGTAAGCGCGACCAGGGGCTGTCCTTTTTCGTTGTGTTTGCGACACTGCTTTTCTCACCCTTCGCGAAGTCGTCCCACGAATTGTACCGAGCGATGGTGAGGAACGTCCAATTGGCGCCTTCCAGGTGTTGCATCAATACATTTCCGGCAGTCGTATC
>DATFXC010000188.1:0-6189 GCA_035258625.1 Candidatus Udaeobacter sp.
TTTGCGAACGGAATTGGAGAGGGGACGTCAGCTCTATGTGATCTATCCGTTGATCGACGAAAGTGAGAAGCTGGACGCGAAAGCCGCCGCGGCGGAATACAAGTTGTGGCGTGAACGCCTGCGTCCGTTCCGTTGCGAATTGCTTCACGGCCGCGTACCGGCACCGGAGAAACAGCAGATCATGGAGCGTTTTCGGCGCGGCGACACCAACGCCTTGATCAGCACGACGGTGCTAGAGGTCGGCGTCGATGTACCCAATGCGACCATGATGCTGATTGAAAATGCCGAGCGTTTCGGCCTGGCACAGCTCCACCAACTTCGGGGCCGGATTGGCCGTGGCGAACATAAATCGTACTGCATTTTGCTGAGCTCCACCCGAACAGATGAGGCATCGGCAAAGCTCGCGGTTTTGGAACGGACCACGAACGGGTTTGAAGTCGCCGAAGCGGACTGGGAATTACGTGGCCCGGGCGATGTCCTCGGCACAGCGCAAAGCGGGTTGCCGGCGCTGAAGATTGGCGACTTGAAACATGATGCAGACCTGATGCGGCGCGCGCGCGCAGCAGCGATGTCGATCTTCGAAACGGACCCGAGCCTGGAACTGCCTGAGAATCAACGTTTCAGGCGTTTAATTGTCGAACAAGACGGACAGACTTTTTCCCACGTTAGTTGATGAAAAACCTCGCAAAATTTTTGCTTTTTGTCCTGCTGCTGAGCGCAGGAATTTCGCTGCTCTACGATTACCGGCTCAAACATGGCGATTTAAAGTTTTTGTCCCGGCGCACCCCGGAAAAGTACACGTTTGCTTCCGAATCGGCGGTCAATCCAAAACAAGTTGCGTCGCTCGAATCGTTGAATGAGGAACGGCGCGCACTGGTAAAGAGCGTTGTTTCATCGGTCGTAGCGGTGAAGACAACGACAAAGATGGCCGTCAGGCGCGAATATGGGATCGATCCTTTCGAGTTTTTCTTTCCGAATCAGCGAAGATTTCGCAATCCACGCGACGAAGCGCTGGTGCAGAATGCACTTGGCTCGGGCGTCGTCGTGACAAATGAGGGCCACATTATCACCAACAATCACGTGGTGACCGACAGACAGGGCCGTTCCGTCGATCAAATTGAAGTGCAACTGGCCGATGGGCGAACGAAGAAAGCGCGTCTGGTGGGCGCCGACGAGCAGGTCGACTTGGCTGTGCTGAAAATCGACGAGCCCGGCGTGAAACCGCTGAAACTGGCCGATTCCGACGATGTCCAGCCCGGAGATTTTGTTCTGGCGATCGGCAACCCGCTTGGATTCGAGGAAACTGTGACCGACGGGATCATCAGCTCAAAAGGTCGACCGAATCGGAGCGATGCTTTCGCCGATCTGCTACAGACCAACGCGGCGATCAATCCGGGCAACAGCGGTGGTCCATTGATCAATCTGCGCGGCGAAGTAATTGGGATCAACACAGTGATAGCTTCGACCAGTGGCGGCTCGCAGGGACTTGGCTTCGCGATCCCGTCTAACACGGTGCGAACCGCGCTGGAAAGCGTCTTGAAACAGGGACGCATCATTCGCGGCTATCTAGGTATTCAGAGTGGTCCGTTGCAGCCCGGCGTGCGCAATTCGGATACCGAAGGTGTAACAGTGGGGGAAGTAATCTCCGGGTCACCCGCAGAACAGGCCGGCCTGCAATCCGGCGATATCATCCGTAAGTTCGACGGACACGACGTGAAGAATTTCAACACACTTCAAAGACTCGTCACCCAAGCGCCGTTGGATAGACCCGTAGAGCTTCAACTCGTCCGCAACGGAAAGCCATTGACGCTAAAGACCCAGATCAAGGAGAAACCAGTTGATTACGAAAGCGCGGGCGTTCTTCCTCGCGGAAACCAGCCACAGCCACAAGGCCCAGGACAGCCCAACGACCAGGAAACCGTTGGCAGTCCCTTAGCATCAATTCACGTGGACGAGCTAACCCCCGAAAACGCGCGCCAGCTCGATCTGCCGCCCAATGTGCAAGGAGTATTGGTGACAGGAGTCGATCCAGACAGCGGTGTGGCGGAATTACAAAGAGGCGATGTAATTGAAGAAATCAATCAACAGCCGGTCACGTCAGTTTCCGGCTACAACAAAATCGCTGCCTCGCTTGACCCGAACCAGCCGCAAGTCTTGTCGGTTTGCCGTCACCGGGCGCGCTCGTTTCTGGTTTTGCGACCGCGATAAGCTGCCTTCGTCCTTGCTGTAGCCACCGGCCTGTGGCCGGTTCATTTGAAGCGCACTTCCAGGAGCAGACGGCCCACAGGGCCGTATCTACAACGCTTCAGCACGCAATCGCGTGTCGCCGGCAGACGCCAGAAAGCATGTCCCAAAGCGCTTCCAGAACGCGACTCACTGACGCTCTCACACATTCAACGTTCTGTTTGCCGACGTATGCGGTCAGCATCTTTCGCTCGACGGCGGAGTGTTCGCGATCAGCTTCGATGTGAACAGTGAAATACTGGTAATTCACAGGATTGCTGAAACCGTAATATTTTTTCAGCCCCTCAATCTTGGACTCGCAGATTGCCGGGATTTGACTTTCATACGCGTAAAGCGCCGCGAGACCTTCTGCGGTCGATCTGTCGCGGCACACTGATCGGAACGCGTCGATCAAGCTTTTTGTTTCCGGCCGCTTTTCCGATTGGCGTACGTTCAAAGCAGAAACACCGAGCCCTTCGGCGAACTTTAGCCAAAGATCGGGATGATTCGGCGAGCCAGCCTCCTCGTCGATCAGATTGTTGAGCAACTCCTTGCGTGTTGCCTGATCGTCGCACCTCGCGTGCGCCGCCGAGAGATAAGTCGGAAATGCTGCGACATGGTGGTAATACTGCCGCGCATAATCCGCCAGCACCTCCCTGCTCAGCTCCCCGCGAGTCCACGCGAGATAAAAAGGATGTTTCAATAGATTCTTTTCCGCAATGTCGGCGTCGATTTGGTCGAGATATTGATTCATAGAGTTTTGCCTTCCACAGATTTCGCAGATTTACACACGTTCACGCAATCTGATTTTAACTCTGCGAAAATCCAAAGAATCTGTGGACCATTTTCACGCACCTTGCAAAATGTGTTTGATCCCGCGGATAGGGATTAGGACCCAGCTGGGCCGATTGTTCAATTCGTAACCGATTTCGTAAACCGCTTTGTCAAGCAGATATGCTTCGAGCATGGTCTGAAGATCGCCGCTGTCTTTAGGGACGAAAATCGCGCCAGTGGTCGTGTTCAAATAGCTTTGCAGAAACATGCTGCTTGTCTGGCGATACCAAAGATCAGCCCAGCGCTCCAGAAATGGCACGTCTTCCTTGCGCATTGCCGGCTGCCAGAGGGCAGCGTACGCGGCATATTGGAAGGAGCGCATCATGCCGGCGACGTCGCGCAGCGCAGAGCGTTTCATCTTGCGGTCGCTCAGCGGTCGTGCCGGTTCTCCTTCGAAATCGAGAATCACGAAATCTTTCCCGGTATAAACCAGTTGCCCCAGATGGTAGTCGCCGTGAATCCGGATTTTTGCGGAGTTGGTGCGGCGATCGAGCAGTCGTTTTTCGCGCGCCAATATCTCCTTTTCCGCAGTGAGCACGTCCTTGGCTTCGTTTCGGAATTTCGCCGGAACATCCGATAATTTCTTCTGCAAAGACCTAAACGCGCGCCGCAACGAGGTGCGCATGCTTTGGTAAGCGGAGCGCTGTGTCATGGCATTGAATCGCTCCGGGGCGAACGCGGGGTTGTCACTCCTCGATGCGAGTGCGAGATGCAATTCGCCGGTACGCTGCCCTAGGAGCTTTACTTTTTCGGGATATACGCCGCCGACCAGTTCGTTGATGAGAGCACCGGGCGGCGCTGTTTCATCCTGAAGATCGGCTTTGCGCTCCAGCACGCGCTCGTAATAGCGGCCGAGCGCGTCCACAGTCATGGTCCAGACGTTGCCTTCATTCGCGACCGCGCGTTGCAGCAGGCAAACAACAGTTGGCTCAGCCTTTGCCCAGCGATACTCGAGTGCTCCAACGAAAGCTGGCACATTTGGAAAATCGGTTTGCTCCGTCAAGAATCGCGTGATTTCCACGTCAGGGTTCACGCCGTCCTCGAGTTTGCGATAGAGTTTCAGGAAAAACTTATTGTCAAAGAGCATGGAAGAGTTGCTCTGTTCCGCGCTCAGGACGTGTGAGTTTCCAGAGACATCAAAGTCTTGCGACTCCAGTCCCGAGGTTGTGAGGCCGACAAATTGTCCTGCCTGAGTTCTGAGTGTGCGACGCCGCACGATGGCGTCGAATAATTGCGAGCGAAAGGTCGCGTCCCAAATGGCATCGCACAGGATGGCGCCGTTTTTGCGTCCGAAGTGCGCTACGATCGCGTGCGGCGCATTCTGCGTAATCGAATGCGCAAGTTCACCAGAGGCGATCGTTACGGGAATGGTGTACGTTTCCGTCGGAGCATCAAGATAATTTACGTCGACGAACCAGAGTCGCGCGCTATCGGCGTCGGGCGAAAAAGCAAGCTGCTCGGTCACTTTTAGGTCGCGAAACGTGCGCGCTTTGGAACCAAACCAGCGGGAATTCTGGAGGTGATTGGGAAGAACCTCGCGCTCGAGGCGTTCTCGCTGGCTGTTGCCAAGCAGCACGTCCAACTGAGCTGGCGCCTTGATGGTCGGGACAACGTGTTTCTTCAACGCACGGCGCGCCTCGATCGGCGCATGCAGCGCGAACCAGTAAAAGGCGTGCGGGCCGAGTGTGATGACATAATGCGTTTTTCTGATCGGACGAAACAGGTTCCGACTAAAAACTTCCATCGGCACGCAGCCGGCAAACCGCGAGAGATCCAGCTCGGCCGACTGCGAGAAGCGCGAGAGATTCGCTATCACCATGATCGTCTCGTGCTCCCAGCGGCGAAGAAACGCCAGCACTTTCGGATTGTCTGGATTCAGAAATTCGAGAGAGCCGCGCGAGAACGCCTTGAAATTTTTTCGCATGGCGATAACGCGACGTGTCCACCACAGCAGCGATGAAAGATTTTTCTGCTGATTCTCCACGTTAACGGCTTCGTAGTGATATTCAGGATCGATTGTGACCGGCAGATAAAGCTGTTGCGGATTTGCTCTTGAGAATCCCGCGTTGCGGTCCGGGCTCCACTGCATCGGCGTGCGGCAGCCATTGCGATCGCCCAGATAAAAATTGTCGCCCATACCGATCTCATCACCGTAGTAGATGATGGGCGTGCCTGGCATGGAAAACAGCAGGGTGTTAAGCAGCTCGATCTTTCGGCGGTTATCCGCCAGCAGCGGGGCAAGCCGACGGCGAATGCCAAGATTGATGCGCGCGTGCGGGTCGGTGGCGTAAACTCGATACATGTAATCACGCTCCTCGTCGGTGACCATTTCCAATGTGAGCTCGTCGTGGTTGCGCAGAAACATTGCCCACTGGCAATTCTCCGGGATCGCCGGAGTCTGCTCCATGATGTCGATAATCGGAAACCGGTCCTCCATTTGGAGCGCCATGAACATGCGCGGCATAAGCGGGAAATGAAAACTCATGTGAGCCTCGTCGCCTTTCCCAAAATACGCAGCCGCGTCCTCCGGCCACTGATTGGCCTCTGAAAGCAGCATGCGATTCGGAAATTTCGAGTCCACGTGAGCGCGAAGTTCGTGAAGATACTTGTGCGTCTCCGGAAGATTCTCGCAATTCGTGTCTTCCCGTTCGTAAAGGTATGGGATGGCATCCAGCCGAAGTCCGTCCACGCCCATCGATAGCCAAAAATCGCAGACCCTTTCCACCGCGTCGTGCACAGCTGGATTATCGAAATTAAGGTCCGGCTGATGTGAATAAAAGCGATGCCAGTAGTAGGCCTTCGCCAACGGGTCCCATGCCCAGTTGGATGTCTCGAAATCTTTGAAAATGATTCGCGCGTCCTTGTATTTCTCCGGCGTTTCGCTCCAGACATAAAAGTCCTTGTACGCGAGGTCATCATCACTGCGGCTGAAGTCGGTGATGTCGCTCACACTTGCGCCGGCGCGGTCAGCGCCCGCGGCCGCAACGCCGTAACGCGCAACTGCGCGTCGCGATTTTTGAAACCACGGATTTTGATCGGACGTGTGATTGATCACGAGTTCGGTGATCACACGCAGATTCCGGTCATGCGCCGCGTCGAGAAAAGCTCGGAAATCATCGAGCGTGCCGAAAT